>NZ_JADPMS010000001.1:0-104392 GCF_015686645.1 Streptococcus sp. NLN76
ATGAAAGTGCTGGTATTAAAAAATCCTCGCGAATAACGCAAGGAAATAAATACTTAAAACATGCCTTAACGATCTCGGGTATGATAGCAGGACACTCCAAAGATCCAGCTTTCTCATCTTTATACAATAGAGTTTCCCAAAGAGGAAGTAAGATGAAGGCTGTTATCGCTTGTGCTCATAAGATACTAAGAATTGTCTACAAACTTTTGAAAACACATCAAACTTATGAAGCAGCAAGAGCATTAGGGATGCGGCAACATCCTTAAGACATTTTTAAATATGTTCACCTTAAGTATAACACAGATAGTGTTTTTTTGCGCTTTTTTACTGTGTTATTTTCAAATAAAAGACTATAACACATTCAGATTTTGAAATGTAATGAGTATGAGTTTATAGATCACGAACCATTTTATAGAGCATGTCCGAATAAAAAGAAACGGTGTCGGCGGATGAGATAGGACCAAAGAAATCCAAGTTTTTTTCTTGATAGATTTGGGCGAAAAAACCAAAATTGGAGATTGTGGTGATTAAGAGATAGAACTGGTGCACAGCCTTTAAAATATCGACCTGATTGGCCGAGGGAAACTGCTGTTGGAAAATAAAAGCCAATGATTCAAAGAAAGGAACGACCTCTATCTGTAGCTGCATGGCTTCTTCATCCGTTTGATGACACTGAATACTTGTGAAAGGGATGGATAAGAGCTTTATGAAGAGAGGGTGTTCTACTACCAGTGCAATGAGCTCCTGGCAAAATAATGGGAGCTCTTTTGCTTCCTTAAAGTGATGGAGAGAAGCATCCGCAAATTTCAAGCCTTCTTCCTTTAGCAATTGTAGAAAAAGGGCATCCTTCGATGGAAAGTAGGTGTAGAAGGAGGGACGTGAAATATCCAATTGTTTAGCTAGACTGACCAAGGAAATCTGGTCATAGGATTTGACCAGAAAGAGCTTGCGTGCAGCACTGAGTATGTCTTTATAGCGTTGCTCAATGGCTTCTTGTGATCGGGCACGTTTCTGTGTCATAGTGGTATCTTTCTAACTTCTTTTACTTAAGTTTACCATACTTTAGCAAAAATGTAAGCCCTTTTGAAGACTTTTGGTTTTATTGGGAAATAAAAAATAGGAAATGCCTAAAAATCAACTTGTTAGACGTTTTCATAAAATGACTTCCTAGGAAGCGACTCAAAAGTATGATAGAATAAAAGAGATTGAAACAAAGGAGATGACAGATGAAAAAACTTGGAGTCCTCTTAATGGCAGCCTTATTGGCTACAACTCCACTTGCAGCCTCCGCTGACGAGCTTATGGACATCACGCGCGAAATGTATCCGGAAGTTCTGGATATTCATCGTCCAAAATCGTCCATCATTGTGGATTCAAAAACTGGGGATGTGGTATGGGAAGATAATGCTGACCTGGTTCGAGATCCAGCTAGTATGAGTAAACTGATGACTCTATACCTGGTTTTCGAAGCCCTGGACAAAGGAGAAATTTCCAAAGAGGATGTGGTGACCGCAACCCCACGGGAACAAGCGATAGCAGGTCTCTATGCGATCTCTAATAATAAGATTGTTGCCGGAGTAGACTATACCGTTGATGAGCTGATTACCATGACCGCCATCCCTTCCTCCAACGTAACAACCGTTATGTTGGCAGACCTTCTCTCGAATGGCGATCCAGATGTTTTCCTGGATAAAATGAATGAAACCTCACAAAAACTGGGCATGACCAATACCCGATGGTACAATGCCAGTGGAGCAGCGGCAGTCAGCTTTAGTGGCTATTATACTCCGCAAAAGTATGATAACACGCAGGCCAATCAGACCACCGCACGGGATATGGCTATTCTTGGTGTCAATTTTGTGAACAAGTACCCAGATATCTTAAACTATACCAAAGCTCCAGTGGTTACTGTTAAAGAAGGGACGCCTTATGAAGAAACCTTCGAAACTTACAACTATTCAGTTGAAGGGGCCCTTTATGGGATGGAAGGTGTTGACGGGTTGAAGACAGGTTCTAGTCCTAAAGGGGCCTTTAACTATATTGCGACTGGTGAGCGTAAAGGAGAGCGCTTTGTTGAATTGATTATGGGAGTTGGGGACTGGGCAGATCAAGACGGAGAATATTATCGACACCCATTTGGAAATGCCCTCTTAGAAAAAGCCTTCGCAGATTACGAATATAAGAAAATTTTCGATAAGGGCTTGGTTGAAGTAGATGGCCAGAAATACAAGGTTGACCAGGACGTATATGCGACGGTTAAGAAGGGTTCAACTCCAAGTGTTCAAGTCAAGAATGATGTCTTGACAGTAGAAAATGGTTTAAGCCCTATCAATGAACAATTAGATGTGACCTATAAGGTAACAAAAGATAATTCCTTCTTTGCCTCAGCTCAAAAGGCCGACGGCCAAACTAAAAGCAATCGGGAGAATAGTTTGCTCGTATCACTTCTAGACAACTATCAATGGTTACTTCTGATTCCGATCTTCTTGCTCTTGGCATTGATTCTACTCTTGATTCGTCTCTTCTTCACCAATACGGGTACAAAGGAAAAGAAAAAATCCAAGAAAAGAGATAAAAAAACAATCAAATAGGTATTTTATAGTCTTTTAGTTTACTTTTAGTACAAGGCAGCGAGTCGTAGACAGTACTGAAGTACGGCAAGACGAGCTAACACAGTAATAAAAGATAAACTAAAAGACTATACCAAATGGTTGCAGGAACAAAGAGGCGGGTCCCAGATACCTGACCTCTTTCTTTCGTTGAGTGTATACTCTTGCCCAGGCCCTGGGTCTTGGCGTTGACTGATTTGTATTCATGACATTTCAATATCTGAATGTGTTAATCTTCTTAGCCGAACTTATTGATTGCGTGCTTTGCACGCCTAATTGATAAGATTCAACAGGTCTCCCAGACCTGTTGAATCTATCTTCATCGGATTGAAGGCAAGTGATGCTTGCTTTATTACCTATAAATGAGGCTGTGAGACAAGTCCCAACCTTCCTATTTTAGTTAGTGGAATAACTTTTGCGTAGTGGTTGATTCGCTCAAACAGCTAAAAGGCTGTTTGAGGTAGCAAATAACAATTGTTCGCCTTTATTAAGAGAACATTTCATGTTCTCTAATCCAGATACTCAAAGAGTCAATTCCTGACTCTTTGACCTCCGAAAACAACCTCATTAACTGTGCGGAGGTGGAACTACGAACTAATTCGAATAAAATTAGTACTGTCCCACTCTCATTCGTTTCAGATTTCGAACTGTTTCGAGTATCACTGTACCATTCAAAATTTGCAGATAGTTTAAACCCTTCGATTCAGGCTTTGGATTGTATGACTATGCAGAATTTGAAATCCAATTGGTATAGGAAACAAAGGGGGAGTAATCGCTTCCTCGACTTTTGTGTGATTGAAAGGAGTTGCTGGTGGAACGTTCTGCCTCTTTATATTTTCGTTATTTTTTGATGTACACTTTTTTTTACCTGTCCTGGGCTCTTTTTTCAGCTATCTTATCGATCTACATGTTGGACTTAGGTTATTCGGCTAGTCAGGTTTCTTTGGTCGTTTCGGTATCCTTCCTGACATCGGTCCTTTCTCAACCTGTCCTGGGCTATCTCAATGACCGTCTGGGGATCAAACCTGTGACGCTAGCTGGTTTAGGATTGGCTTTAGCCGGTGGTATTATTTTTCTCTTATCTAAGCATCTTTGGGGATTGGTTTTAGGGTATAGTCTGGCTATAATGATGATTAATGGAATTAATCCGGTAATGGATCTCCTAGCTGCCCGTTCACCTTATAAGTATGGATCTATTCGCGTCTGGGGAACCATTGGCTATGCGACAGGTACTCAGATGGCGGGGATTCTCTACCAAATGATTCATCCCCAGGCCATCTATGTGACTTTTCTAGGAACCTTAGTCTTGTCCATTATTGGAGTTTTGGGTCTGCCCTTTAGTGAGGAAACAGCCCCTGTTAAGGAAAAGCAAGAAGAATCTTTTATGAACGATATCCTTAAAAATCGCCCCTATCTTCTTGCCTTGATGATCATTGCTCTTTTTTCAGGAGTGGCCAATGTCGGACACACCTACATTCCCGCTATGTTAGAAGCGAGTGGACTTAGTGTCAGTCAAGCTTCAACAGTGGTCTCACTAGCGGTAATCTGCGAAGCCCCCCTTATTTTTTATTCTTATCTTTTCATGGATCGCTATCCTAGCAAGATTTTGATTCTATTTCCCATTTTTTTCATGACCTTGCAATTTGTTTTCTTTGGGCTCGCCGCTCCAATCCCTCTCAAAATCTTTGGAACACTGCTAGCTAAACATGCGGCCAATATGACCTTGATTATGCTGACTCTAAAATTGGTCAACAATCTGGTTGGCCCACGGTTTGTAATGACAGGAATGGCCTTGATACAAACCGCCAAAAGCTTGCTCTCGATTTTGGTTCAGACCTGGGCCGGTTGGTTGATTGATACCTCTGGTTATGAAAGTATGTCCTGGTTCATGGTTGGCCTCCTACTGATCGTCTTGCTCATGGTTCCCTTTCTTCATGTGGATGAATCTAAAAGTGAACATTTATTCTCCTAATTTCGAATAAGAATGTAAGGAGGAAAGAGCATGTTTCAAGCCATAGATAGCAAGGGAAACTTCCATCATTTACTGATTAATCCTCTCCCCAATGGAGAGGAATTTTTTTGTCCTGAATGCCAGCAAAAATTGGTCTTAAAGGGTGGCGGACGCCTGCGGCGGCATTTTGCCCACCCTGCTGGCCAATCCTGTTTTTACCAAGGATTGAACGAGGGGGCTGAACACCTCGAGCTCAAGGCCCTTTTATTTGAATGGGCTCAGAAGACGGAGTCCGTTCAAGTAGAAGTAGGGCATCCACAAGCAGGAATAGTGACTGACCTGCTTTTGTCAGGGAATCTAGGCTTGGAAATTCAGTGTAGCCCACTGAGTCAGGAAGAGTGTATTCGTCGGACGTTGACCTATCGGAAGCAGGGGATTTCTTTGGTCTGGCTTTTGGGGTCGCGACATTTTATAAGGGGGCGATTGACAGGTCTCCAAGCAGATTGTCTGCAGTTTAGTCCCGCTTGTGGCTATTTTTTCTGGAATGTGGACAAGGAGAAGCGAGAGTTGGTCCTGCATTACTTGCTCCACCAGGATTTGCATGGGAGCTGTCAGGGATTGGTGAGGGTTTTTCCATTTTTTCAGGGAAGTTTACGAGAGGTGCTGCGTTGGCCCTATCAGCAACGCTGTCTGTTCTCTTTTAAGGGACGTCTAGACATGTCCTTCCCTAGCTATTTGGCCAAGCAATTACGTTACCGCAATCCTTTTTGGATGAAGAAGCAAGTTGAGGCCTATCAAGTAGGACAGAATCTGCTTACTCTTCCTGTAGAAGCTTGGTATCCACAAGTGATTCCGGTAAAAAGGGGCTGGGAATTGCCAGGGATAACAGAATTGGAGAGGTCCTATGGGGATTTGTTTGCAGCTTTTTATGATCAGTGTCAGCAAAGGCAGAAGCAAGTTGTCTATTCTCCTTTTTATTACCGGCAAGATTGTGATAAAATAGGGACGTTGGAGGATTTTATATGAGTAACGAACGAAAAGATATAAATGAAAAATACACCTGGGATTTGACCAGCGTTTTTGCAGATGATATGGCTTGGCGGGAAGAGTTTGCTGCCTTGGATGCGGATATTTCGGCTGCAGCCAATTATGAAGGTCACCTCTTAGACTCTGCGCAGAGCTTATTGGAGATTACAGAGGTACAGTTGGGACTGATGCGTCGCTTGGAAAAACTTTATGTGTATGCATCCATGAAGCAGGATGAGGATACCCGCCAAGCAGCCTATCAGGAGTTATACTCTCAAATTAATGGCCTCTATGCACGGTATGGTCAGACCTTCGCCTTTTATGAGCCTGAATTTTTGGTTATTACTGAGGAGCAACTCGAACATTTTATGAAAGAAGAGCTGGGGCTCGAACTGTATCGTCATTACTTTGAGCGCTTATTGGTTCAAAAGGAGCATGTTCTTAGCCCTAAGGAAGAAGCGCTTTTGGCTGGGGCTTCTGAAATCTTTGGGGCTGCGAGCGAAACCTTCTCTATCTTGGACAATGCGGACTTAGAACTGCCGTTTATTGAAGGTGAAAATGGGGAAGCGGTGCAGTTAACCCACGGTAACTTTATTCATTTTATGGAATCTGATAATAGACGCGTACGAAAAGATGCCTATGAGGCGATGTACGCCGTCTACGAGCAGTTCCAACACACCTATGCTAAAACCTTGCAAACCACTGTCAAGGTTCATAATTACCAGGCACAAGTTCGGAAATTTGATTCTGCGCGTCAAGCTGCCTTGGCCGCAAACTTTATTCCAGAATCGGTTTATGATACCCTACTTGCGGCCGTGAATCGCCATCTACCATTGCTTCACCGCTATGTAGATTTGAAAGCGCGCATTCTCGGCATTCAAGATCTAAAGATGTATGATCTGTATACCCCGCTGAGCCGCAACACCTTGACTTTCACTTATGAAGAAGCTTTGGAAAAATCGAAAGAGGTATTAGCAGTGCTCGGTGACGACTATCTGGCTAAAGTAGAAGCAGCCTTTTCCGATCGTTGGATTGATGTCTACGAAAATAAGGGGAAACGGTCTGGAGCCTATTCTGGTGGATCCTATGATACCAAAGCTTATATGCTTTTGAACTGGCAAGATAATCTGGATAATCTCTTTACTTTGGTACACGAGACTGGACATTCCATGCATTCTAGTTACAGTCGCGAAAGTCAACCTTATGTTTATGGGGATTATTCAATTTTCTTGGCAGAGATTGCCTCCACCACCAATGAGAATATCTTGACTGAGAAATTACTGGCTTCCGTGGAAGACAAGCAAAGTCGTTTTGCCATTCTGAATCATTACTTGGATGGCTTCCGTGGTACGGTCTTCCGTCAAACGCAGTTTGCGGAGTTTGAACAAAAAATCCACCAAGCAGATCAAGAAGGGCAGGTTCTAACTAGCGACTTCCTTAATAATTTGTATGCGGAATTGAATGCCAAGTATTATGGTCTCGCTGCTGAAGAAAATCCACAGATTCAATATGAGTGGGGACGGATTCCACATTTTTACTACAACTATTATGTCTTCCAATATGCAACTGGTTTTGCGGCGGCGTCTGCATTGGCGGATAAGATTGTACATGGCACCGATGCGGACCGGGAAGCTTACATTCATTACTTGAAGGCCGGCAATTCGGACTATCCTTTGGCTGTTATCGCGAAAGCAGGTGTGGATATGGAAGCGGAAGATTACCTCAATGATGCTTTTGCGGTCTTTGAACGTCGCTTGGATGAGTTGGAAAGCTTGGCCAAAGAATTGGGGATGCTGTAATGGTTGAGACCTATTCCAAACATTCCAATCCCAATATGCGCCGACCGGTGGTTCAAGAGGGAATCGTGGACTTCATGCGGAGTCAGAATCAAGGCTTACCGGATTTCCTTCGGGAATTGCAGGATTTTGCTGAACGCGAGAACATTCCTATTATTCCCAAGGAAACTGTTGCCTTTTTCCGATTATTTTTACAGAGTATCGCTCCTCGTTCCATTCTAGAGGTTGGGACAGCCATTGGTTTTTCTGCTCTCATGATGGCTGAGACTCTGCCGAAAAGTCAAATTACCACCATTGACCGCAACCCTGAGATGATTGGCCTTGCAAAAGAAAATTTTGCCCGCTATGAGGAAGGGAAACGTATTCGCCT
This sequence comes from Streptococcus sp. NLN76, assembly GCF_015686645.1. Lineage (NCBI taxonomy): Bacteria > Bacillati > Bacillota > Bacilli > Lactobacillales > Streptococcaceae > Streptococcus > Streptococcus sp. NLN76. The sequence goes on from NZ_JADPMS010000001.1 coordinate 7,753, forward strand.
CCTAGAAGGAGAAGCTCAGGAGTGGCTACAAAACTTGACGGGTGAGCAGTTTGATTTGATTTTCGTCGATTCTGCTAAGTCCAAATACGTTGTCTTTCTACCTGATCTACTCAATTTGCTACCCAAAGGCGGTATCTTAATCTTTGACGATGTTTTCCAAGGGGGCGATATCACCAAGGATTTAGCAGATATTCGACGTGGCCAACGGGCGATTTATCGAGGTCTCCACAAACTATTTGATGCAGTAGACAGCCATCCTGATTTGACGGTTTCCTATTTGCCTCTTGGGGACGGTCTACTTCTAGTAAAAAAAGAAGCAGAACAGGTGGTTTTTCCACAAGAATCCACCTAATTTAGCTGTTTTTAAGCCAAGTTATGATATACTAAGAAAGTTATTGTATAAAGGAGTGATTCAAGCATGAAAAAAATCAAGATTGGAGTAGTGACGCTTCTATCTGTAGTGGCTCTAGCTGCCTGTGCGCGTGAGACCGATAACAACACAGATGTCATTACCATGAGAGGCAATACCATTACGGTTGCTGAATATTATGATAAGGTGAAGAATGACACCCAAGCTCAACAAGTCCTCTTGACCATGACTATCAATGAGATCCTTGACGAAAAATACGGGGATAAAGTGACAGACGAAGAGGTGACAGAAGAGTATAATAAGAGTCTTCAAGCCTATGGTGACCGTTTTCAACAAGTCTTGGCTCAGGAAGGGATGACGCCTGATACCTACCGTGAGCAGATTCGAACCAATAAATTGGTAGAGTACGCGGTTAATGAAGCGGCAAAAAGTGAGCTAACTGACGAAAACTATCAGGCTGCTTACGAAAAATACACCCCTGAGGTAACGGCCCAAGTGATTCGTATGACGGATGAAAACAAAGCCAAAGAAGTTGCGGAAAAGGCTAAAAATGGAGATGACTTTGCCCAGTTGGCTAAAGATAATTCCAATGACGAGGAAACCAAGGACAAAGGAGGCGAGATGAAATTTGACTCAGCCTCTACTGCCCTACCGAATGAAGTCAAAACGGCTGCCTTTGCTTTGGATAACAATGGTGTTTCAGACGTGATTAAGGTGACTAACAATAGCACCTTAACGACAAGCTACTACGTCATCAAAGTTACCAACAAGACCCAGAAGAAGGACAATTGGAAAGATTACCAGAAACAATTGGAGAGCATCATCTTAGCTGAAAAACGTTCGGATCGTGCCTTTATCCAAAGTGTAGTTGGTAAGGAGATGGAAGAAGCCAATATCAAGGTTAAAGACCCAGCCTTCCAAAATGCCTTCTCTCAATACATGAATGCGACTGGTGAGGCAGCTGCAAGTTCCAGTTCTGAAGATAAGTAGTTGACAAACAGGCTACTTGGAGTATAATGAATGTATCAAGAATAGATAAAACAGGCAACTTTGCAGAGAAGTAGCGGTTGGTGTAAGCTACTAGTTGGGTCTTATCTTGCTACTTGAGAGATTTTTGGAATAAAGCAATGAGGATGACAAGTTCATCGAAGGAAGGTGGTACCGCGTTGAGACGCCCTTCGTCGATTGAGCTTGTCTTTTTCATTGAAAATAGAAGGAGAATATTAATGAGATATATGACCAGTGCTGAAATTCGCAAGATGTGGTTGGATTTTTGGGCTTCAAAAGGTCACGCTATCGAGCCATCAGCGAATCTGGTTCCGGTAAATGACCCAACACTTTTATGGATTAACTCAGGTGTTGCAACCTTGAAAAAATATTTTGATGGATCTGTGATTCCTGATAATCCACGGATCACCAATGCTCAAAAATCGATTCGGACCAATGATATTGAAAATGTAGGGAAAACGGCTCGTCACCACACCATGTTTGAAATGTTAGGAAATTTCTCCATTGGAGACTATTTCCGTGATGAAGCCATTACATGGGCTTGGGAACTCTTGACCAGTCCAGAATGGTTTGCCTTTCCTAAGGACAAACTTTATATGACTTATTATCCAGATGACAAAGATTCCTACAACCGGTGGATTGAAGTAGGGGTTGAGCCAGATCATTTGGTCCCAATTGAGGATAATTTCTGGGAAATTGGTGCAGGGCCTTCTGGTCCAGATACAGAGATTTTCTTCGACCGTGGAGAAGATTTTGATCCAGATAAGGTCGGACTTCGTCTTTTGGCGGAAGATATTGAAAATGACCGTTATATTGAAATTTGGAATATTGTTCTCTCCCAATTTAATGCAGATCCAAGTGTCCCACGGAGTGAGTACAAGGAATTGCCTCACAAGAACATTGATACGGGAGCTGGTCTTGAACGCTTGGTTGCTGTGATGCAAGGAGCTAAAACCAACTTTGAGACAGATTTGTTTATGCCAATCATCAATGAAGTTGAAGCTTTGTCCGGTAAGACGTATGATCCAGATGGCGATAACATGAGTTTCAAGGTGATTGCAGACCATATCCGTTCTCTAGCCTTTGCGATTGGAGATGGAGCCTTGCCTGGAAATGAAGGGCGTGGATATGTCCTCCGTCGCTTACTTCGTCGAGCTGCTCGTCATGGACAAAAACTTGGAATCCATGAACCATTTATGTACCGCTTGGTGCCAACGGTTGGTCAAATCATGGAATCCTATTACCCTGAAGTGCTTGAAAAACAAGATTTTATCCAGAAGATTGTTAAAAATGAAGAGGAATCCTTTGCTCGTACGTTGACAGCGGGTCAAGCCTATGCGGATGAGATTGTCGCTGAGATGGAAAAAGCAGGGGAGACCGTTATTTCTGGGCAAGCTGCCTTTAAACTCTACGACACTTATGGTTTCCCAGTCGAATTAACCGAAGAAATCGCAGAGGAACGTGGTTGGACCGTTGATAAAGAAGGCTTTGATCAGGAGATGAAGGCTCAACAAGAACGGGCACGGGCCTCTGTGGTGAAAGGCACTTCAATGGGAAGTCAAAATGAGACTTTGCAGGCCCTAACAGTTCCAAGTAAATTCTTATACGATGCTCAAGAAGCGGATGCTCGCTTGGTAGCCTTGGTCCAAGAAGATGCTGAAGTGGACAGTGTTGTATCAGGTGAAGCCTATCTGATTTTTGAGCAGACCCCCTTCTATGCTGAGATGGGTGGTCAGGTTGCAGACCATGGTCAGATTTTAGATGAGAATGGACAAGTTCTTGCTCAAGTTGTGGATGTGCAGAAGGCTCCGAATGGTCAACCGCTTCACAAGGTTGAAGTTCTGGCACCGTTGAGCAAGGAGGTCACCTATCATTTGGTTCTGGATAAAGATCGTCGCCGTCGTGTGATGCAAAACCATACGGCAACCCACCTGCTTCATGCAGCTCTTCATGATGTCCTAGGTAAACACGCGACCCAAGCTGGTTCCTTAAATGAAAAAGATTTCCTCCGCTTTGACTTTACTCATTTTGAAGCAGTGAAGCCAGAGGAATTGGCGCAAATCGAAGCAGATGTCAATATTAAAATTAATGAGGCCTTGGCAGTTGAAACGGTTGAGACAGATATTGACACCGCTAAAGAGATGGGAGCTATGGCCCTCTTTGGTGAAAAATATGGCAAAGATGTGCGCGTGGTTTCTATCGGTGATTACTCAGTTGAGCTTTGTGGAGGTACTCACGTTGGCAATACCTCCGAAATTGGTCTTTTCCGAATTCTAAAAGAAGAAGGGATTGGTTCAGGAACTCGTCGTATTGTAGCTGTAACAGGTCGCGAGGCCTATAACTCTTATCGTGAAGAAGCGAAATTACTGCAAGCGTTGGCTCGTCAAGTGAAAGCGCCACAAGTTGGTGATGTCCCAGCTAAAGTTGAGGCCCTTCAAGAACAAGCCCGTCAATTGCAAAAAGAAAATCGGGAATTGAAAGAAAAAGCTGCTGCAGCAGCATCTGGCCAAATTTTCCAAGATGTGGCAGAAGCTCATGGTCTTCGTTATATTGCCAAGCAAGTTGAAGTTGATGATGCAGGAGCACTCCGCACCTTCGCCGATACTTGGAAACAAGGAGACTACTCTGATGTTCTTGTTCTAACTGCTGCAATTGGAGACAAGGTTAATGTCTTGGTTGCTAGCCGTTCAAAAGATGTTCATGCAGGTAACTTGATCAAAGAACTAGCTCCAATCGTAGCTGGTCGTGGTGGTGGTAAACCAGATATGGCCATGGCTGGAGGTAGTGATCAAGCAGCTATTCACAAGCTCTTAGAGGCTGTTTCAGATCATCTATAAGCTTGGGGATCGCTTTCGAGAGTAGATTGAAGCTGGGAGGAACTCCATAAGTATACTCTTTTAGTTTATCTTTTATTACTGTGTTAGCTCGTCTTGCCGTACTTTAGTACTGCCTGCGACTCGCTGCCTTGTACTAAAAGCAAACTAAAAGACTATAATACTTGAAATAGTTTGAAATCTGAAACGAATGAGAGTGGGACAGAACAATTTTCGAAAAAAATTGTTCGTAGTCCCACTTCCGCACAGTTGATTAGGTTATTTTCGGAGATCAAAGAGTCAGGAATTGACTCTTTGAGTATCTGGATAAGAGAACATGAAATGTTCTCTCAATAACAGCGAACAATTGTTATTTGCTTCGCAAATCCTATCTGCTACCTCAAACAACCTTTTAGCTGTTTGAGCAAATCAACCACTGCGTCAAAGTTATTCCACTAACTAAAATAGGAAGGTTGAGACTTTTGTCCCACCCTCCTTCAATCCGATGAAGATCGTTCAACAGGTCGGGGAGGCCTGTTGAATCTTATCGATAAGGCGTGCAAAGCACGCAATCAATAAGTTCGGCGAAGAGGATTCACGCATTCAGATTTTGAAATGGAATGAGTATAAGCCAGCTTGGGGGACTCCTCCCTTCCTTCTCCCTGTTATTTACAGACTTTTCTAGGTGAGGTCGTTATCGATGGTAAAAATTTTAAAATGGTTGGGTCGTATTCTGATCTGGTTCTTTATGATTCAAGTAGTCGGTGCTCTCAATGCATTGCCCATGCTCTTAGGTCTTGAGGGAGTGAATTATCCGACCAGTATGCAGTGGATTCAGGTCTTTGTCTATTTGATTCTCATATTTGCTGTGGTTTTTGGAATCACCCGTTGGGTATTTCGAGTGGATCCGACCGCTCCACAACAAGCAGACTTTGGAAGAGAAGAGTGGAAGTATCTCTTTAAGAATTGGGGCATCTTGCTGATTTCCAATCTTGCATTTCAATTCGTGCGCACTTTAATCGGACTGAATCAACCCGTGGAAAATCAGCAACTAATCGTTGATTCTGTCTCTGCCCTGCAGGATGTTGGGCGTCCTTATTTAACTGCTACAGTAATCTCCTTGGCCTTTATAGGTCCAGTCCTGGAAGAATTTGTGTTCCGAGGTCTTGGTACACGCTATGTCTTTAAGGGGTGGTCTCCAGGGATTAGTGCCATCCTTGTTTCAATGGCCTTTGGCGCGATGCACATTCCGGATTTTTCAAGCTGGGCCGTACTTCTTGACTGGATTTTCTATTCTTGGATGGGTTACCTTTTCCATCGAGCCATGGAGCGGCGTAACAATATTTGGGATGCGGTTTGGTTACACATGCTCAATAATGCTATTGCTTCACTAGCTATTTTGTTCCTTATGTAGTAGAGGAGAGGGACCGACTATCAAAAAACCTTCAAGTCAATCATTGACTTGAAGGTTTTTTAGGGTCTATAATCCATAAAGGTAGTCATTGTCTTCCATGGCTTCAACCTCTCCAAGAAGGTAACCGTTTCCGACTTGGCTGAAGAAGTCATGGTTGGAAGTTCCTGTAGAAATTCCATTCATAATGATAGGGTTGACATCATCCGCTGTATCTGGGAAGAGGGGATCCTGCCCTAAGTTCATAAGGGCTTTATTAGCGTTGTAACGGAGGAAGACTAAAACTTCCTCGGTCCAGCCTACTGTATCGTAAAGAGAGCGTGTATAAGCTTCCTCATTCTCATAGAGGGTGTAGAGGAGGTCATACATCCAGTTTTTGAAGTTCTCTTGCTCGCCATCTGTTAACTCTTTAAAACCTAACTGGAATTTGTAGCCGATATAGGTTCCGTGAACAGATTCATCTCGAATAATCAATTTAATGATTTCGGCTACATTGGCGAGTTTGTTGTTTCCCAAGTAGTAGAGGGGAGTGAAAAATCCTGAATAGAAGAGGAAAGTTTCCAAGAAAACACTGGCAACTTTTTTCTCAAGTGCTGTTCCGTTTTCATAGATTTTGTTAATGATTTCCGCCTTCTTTTGAAGGTAGGGATTGGTATTGGTCCATTCGAAGATTTCTTCAATTTCTGCTTTTGTATTTAAAGTTGAGAAGATAGATGAGTAAGATTTGGCGTGAACAGATTCCATAAATTGGATATTGTTATAGACTGCTTCCTCGTGAGGAGTCCGGACGTCCTGGCGGAGAGCTTCAATACCGGCTTCAGACTGCATGGTATCGAGGAGGGTTAGCCCGCCAAAAACTTTTCCAACTAGATCTTTTTCTTGAGTTGATAATTTCCGCCAATCATCTAAGTCGTTTGAGAGGGGAATCCGGGTATCAAGCCAGAATTGCTCGGTTAACTTTTCCCAAGTGGATTTGTCGATCACATCCTCGATGTTATTCCAGTTTATGGCTTCGTAATATGTTTCCATGGTGACTCCTGTTTGAGTTATTTTAATTTCTGTGTTAGGTTTAGTAATCGTTTTGAACCAATTTAGCACAAAAATTAACTCGTTCCATTATACAATTTTTAGCAATGAATCTCAAGGGGATGAGTTGGTTGTGAATTCGTGAAAAACCTTGATTTAGCAAGCTTTTAAATGATAGAAAAATGTAATGAAGGCAGCTTAAAATCCATCCATTTGGATGGATTTTAAGCTTGTAATACTTGGAACTAGATGACACAGCTTTCACACTGGTTAGCGCCAACTTCAGCGCCGTCATCGGTGAAGGTGCGGATGTAGTAGATGGATTTGATCCCCTTGTTAAAGGCATAGTTCCGTAGAATGGAGAGGTCACGCGTTGTTTGCTTAGTTTCCTTTTTCCATTCGTAAATCCCTTCAGGAATATCGCTGCGGAGGAAGAGGGTCAAGGAGAGGCCTTGGTCCACATGATCAGTAGCAGCAGCGTAAACGTCGATGACTTTGCGCATGTCCATGTCATAGGCGCTTGTATAGTATGGGATTGTGTCGGTTGAAAGACCCGCTGCTGGGTAGTAGATTTTACCAATTTTTTTCTCTTGGCGTTCTTCAACCCGTTGTGTGATAGGGTGTATGGAAGCGGAAACATCGTTGATATAAGAGATAGAGCCGTTCGGCGCAACTGCCAGACGGTTTTGATGGTAGAGACCATCTTTCATGACAGCATCTTTGAGGGCTTGCCAATCCGCTTTGCTTGGGATTAAGATATCTTTGAAGAGTTCTTTGACCTTGTCCAATTTTGGTTGGTAGTCTTTTTCCAAGTATTTGTCGAAATAGCTGCCATCCGCATATGTTGATTTTTCAAAATGATGGAATACTTGTCCCCGTTCGCGAGCGATATTATTGGATTCAACCAAGGTCCAATAGTTCATCAAGAGGAAGTAGATATTGGTGAATTCCAAGGATTCCTCTGATCCATAATGGATATGGTTTTGAGCTAGGTAGGAGTGAAGTCCCATCGCTCCAAGACCAAAGGTGTGTGCTTGGCGGTTTCCGTTGACCACTGAAGGAACAGCTTCGATGTTAGAAGAATCTGTTACAAAGGTCAGAGCACGTGTCATAGTTCGGATAGATTTTCCAAAATCAGGAGAAGCCATCATGTTGACAACGTTGGTGGAACCGAGGTTACAGGAGACGTCTGTTCCGAGACGGACATAGTTTTGGGCATCATCAATCAGACTTGGTTCTTGCACTTGGAGAATTTCAGAACAGAGGTTACTCATGACAATTTTTCCGTCAACAGGGTTTGCTTTGTTAGCGGTATCGATGTTGACCACATAAGGATAGCCGGATTCTTGTTGCAATTTTGAAATCTCAGTCTCTAGATCTCGCGCTTTAATTTTGGTTTTGCGGATGCGAGGGTTGGCAACCAATTCATCATATTTTTCAGTAATGTCTAGGTAACTGAAAGGAACCCCGTATTCAAGTTCAACCGAATAGGGACTGAAGAGGTACATGTCTTCATTTTGCCGTGCCAGTTCATAGAATTTATCGGGAACAGTAATTCCTAAGGAAAGGGTCTTAACCCGGATTTTCTCATCCGCATTCTCTTTTTTGGTAGACAGAAATTGAATAATGTCTGGATGGAAGATGCTGAGATAGACCGCTCCAGCTCCTTGACGCTGCCCTAATTGGTTGGAGTAAGAGAAACTATCTTCGAAAAGTTTCATAACTGGTACAACACCAGACGCAGCCCCTTCAAAGCCTTTGATTGGAGCACCAGCTTCCCGAAGGTTTGTGAGAGAGATGCCGACTCCGCCACCAATACGGGAGAGCTGAAGGGCTGAGTTGATGGAACGACCGATAGAGTTCATATCATCGGTTACTTGAATCAAGAAACAGGATACCAGTTCACCGCGGCGAGCACGACCGGCATTCAAGAAACTAGGGGTAGCTGGTTGGTAGCGTTGGTGGATGATTTCGTTGGCGATATTTTTAGCAATCTCTTCATGGCCATCCGCAAAGTAGAGTGCGTTAAAAAGTACCCGGTCTTCCATTCCTTCAAGGTATTCGTTCCCATCATTACTCTTAAGGGCATATTGATTGTAAAATTTGTAGGCTGCCATGAAGGATTTGAATTGAAATTGTTGATCCAAAATAAATTGGTAGAGCTCTTCGATAAATGCTGGTTGGTATTTTTTAATGAAGGGTTCTTCGAGGTAGTTCTCTTGAATGAGATAGTTAATTTTTTCAGTAATAGAAGAAAACTGACGGGTATTTGGCCGTACGTTTTCTTTAAAGAAGGCCTCTAGAGCCTCTTTATCCTTGTGGAGCAGAATCTGTCCATTCACTGGACGGTTAATTTCATTGTTTAAACGAAAATAAGATACATTTTCTAAATCTTTAAGACCCATGAGGGTTCTCCTTTCAGATGGACGGGTATTTTATTCAAAACGATGGGAGTGATAGAAAACAATCCGACTTTTGATCTCTATCACTCCCTCTAGGTTAGGCAAGCTCTTTTAATCGGTCAGGTTGAAAACCAGCGAAGCTCCCATTGGGGGATACAATAACTGGCGCAGCCGAAAAGCCCATCTCTTTAACAGTGTTGATGTATTCAGGCTCAAGGTCTAGATTGATTTCTTTATAAGATATATGATTGTCTTCTAGAAATTTCTTGGTCATACGGCATTGCATGCAGTTGTTTTTTGAATAAACAGTTACCACAAGGGTACCTCCTTCTCGTTTTTGAGTATGGGAATAGTATAGGGGAAAGTCAGATTTTTGTCAATATTTTGTGCTCAAGATTTTATTTCACACAACATGTTGTGGTCTCTTTTGGTGGACTTTGGTTAAAATCAAGGAATTATGAACCTAGCCCAACAAAATATTGTGTAGCTAGCTCTTTTGGTCTGAAAAAGCTCCTTTTTTCTGAAAGCGGAAATTTTTTCTTGAAAAAAAACAAGACAAGTGTTATAATTCTTAATTGTAAGGGTTATCAAAAACCTTAGAAAAAATATAAAGGAGAGTCATTATGGCTTCTAAAGATTTTCACATTGTAGCAGAAACAGGAATTCACGCACGTCCAGCAACCCTTTTGGTGCAAACTGCAAGTAAATTTGCTTCAGACATTACTTTGGATTATAAAGGTAAATCCGTTAACTTGAAATCCATCATGGGTGTTATGAGCCTTGGTGTTGGTCAAGGTGCTGACGTAACAATCTCTGCTGAAGGTGCAGATGCTGACGATGCAATCGCAGCAATCTCAGAAACAATGGAAAAAGAAGGTTTGGCATAAGGAGATGACAAATATGCTTAAAGGAATCGCAGCGTCTGATGGTGTTGCTGTTGCTAAGGCATATCTACTCATCCAACCAGACTTGTCTTTCGAGACAGTTTCAGTTGAAGATACGAATGCAGAAGAGGCTCGTTTAGATGTGGCTTTAGAAGCTTCTCAAAACGAGCTTTCTTTTATTCGTGCAAATGCAGTAGATAGCCTTGGAGAAGAAGCAGCACAAGTTTTTGATGCCCACTTGATGGTGTTGGCTGATCCAGAAATGATCGGTCAAATTAAAGAAACCATTCGTGCTAAAAAAGTCAATGCGGAAGCAGGACTAAAGGAAGTGACGGATATGTTTATCACACTCTTTGAAAATATGGATGACAATCCGTATATGCAAGAGCGTGCTGCAGATATTCGTGATGTAACCAAGCGCGTGCTTTCCCATCTCCTAGGTGTACGTTTACCAAACCCAGCTGCCATTGATGAAGAAGCAATCGTGATTGCCCATGATTTGACTCCATCTGATACAGCACAGTTGAACAAAGAGTTTGTTAAAGCTTTCGTAACCAACATTGGTGGACGGACAAGTCACTCTGCGATCATGGCTCGGACCCTTGAAATTGCGGCTGTACTTGGAACCAACAACATTACTGAAATGGTAAAAGATGGGGATGTGTTGGCCGTTAATGGTATCACAGGTGAGGTTGTGATCAATCCATCTGAAGAAGTTATTGCTGAATTTGAAGCTGCGGGTCGTGCTTATGCAGAACAAAAAGCAGAATGGGCTCTCTTGAAAGATGCTCAAACTGTAACAGCTGATGGCAAACACTTTGAATTGGCAGCCAATATCGGTACTCCGAAAGACGTTGAAGGGGTTAATGATAACGGTGCGGAAGCAGTAGGTCTTTATCGGACTGAGTTCTTGTACATGGATTCTCAAGACTTCCCTACAGAAGATGAGCAATATGAAGCTTATAAAGCTGTTTTGGAAGGTATGAATGGCAAACCAGTTGTGGTTCGTACGATGGATATTGGTGGAGATAAAGAACTTCCTTACTTCGATCTTCCAAAAGAAATGAACCCATTCCTTGGATTCCGTGCCCTACGTATTTCTATTTCAGAAACTGGAAATCAAATGTTCCGTACACAATTGCGGGCCCTTCTTCGCTCATCTGTTCACGGTAAATTGCGGATTATGTTCCCAATGGTAGCCCTTCTTTCTGAATTCCGTGCTGCAAAAGCAATCTTGGATAAAGAAAAAGCTAACTTGTTGGCTGAAGGTGTCGCGGTTGCGGATGATATTCAAGTAGGTATTATGATTGAAATTCCTGCTGCAGCAATGATTGCCGATCAATTTGCGAAAGAAGTGGACTTCTTCTCAATCGGAACCAACGATTTGATTCAATACACAATGGCGGCAGACCGGATGAATGAACAAGTTTCTTACTTGTATCAACCATATAACCCATCGATTCTTCGCTTGATTAACAACGTTATCAAGGCTGCTCACGCCGAAGGCAAGTGGGCTGGTATGTGTGGGGAGATGGCTGGAGATCAGCAAGCTGTTCCACTTCTTGTAGGTATGGGCTTGGATGAGTTCTCTATGAGTGCCACATCTGTTCTTCGGACTCGTAGTTTGATGAAGAAATTGGATACTGCTAAAATGCAAGAAATGGCTAACCGTGCTTTGACTGAGTGCGCTACAGCAGAAGAAGTTTTGGAACTTCAAAAAGAATATGTGGATTTTGACTAATCGCATCCATTTTGCAACTGGATTCTGGGTTTTCCCAGGTCCAGTTTTTCTTTACTTTCCTTTTTTTGAAAAACAGGAAAATGACAGTTGATAATTTTCAGACAATTGATTTGTTTTTCCTAAAATTGTTGTATAATAGCTTGTGAAATTACTTGAAATATAGTAAAATATTCTTATAAAAAAGCGCTTACAAAACGGAAAGGGTGATCGTATGGATTATCGCGAAGCTATGTGGACTTTTGGGATTGGTGAGAACTACAATCTTCAGAATTACCTTGGCGTTCATCGTGAAAATGATGGCTATAGCTTTCGAGTTTGGGCGCCCAACGCCCAGATGGTACATGTCATTGGAGACTTTACAAATTGGCAAGAAAATCGAATTCCGATGGTTAAGAATGAGGCAGGAGTTTGGGAAGCTTGGACCAATCTTGCTCAGGAAGGGGATCTTTATAAATTTCAAGTAGAGAGACAAGGCGGGCAAGTGGTGGATAAAATTGATCCGATGGCCCGTATTTTTGAAAAGCGGCCTGGAACCAGTGCTGTGATCTACACACTTCCAGAAAAAGAGTGGAAAGACCAGGAATGGCTAGCTCAACGGAAGTCCATGGGTTTCAAGGGGCGTCCTATTTCGATCTATGAAGTTCATGCAGGATCCTGGCGCTCACATTCAGATGGGGAACCCTATACTTTTAAAGATTTGCAGCGGGAACTGATTCCTTATTTACAGGCTATGAACTACACTCATGTTGAGTTTATGCCACTCATGACTCACCCCCTCGCAGAGAGTTGGGGTTACCAGCTAATGGGCTACTTTGGTTTGGACCAGTCTTACGGGACTCCGGAAGAGTTTAGGGATTTTGTTGAAGCCTGTCATTTAGCTGATATTGGAGTGTTGGTGGATTGGGTTCCGGGCCATTTCACGATTAATGACGATGCCTTGGCCTATTATGATGGAACACCAACCTATGAATACCAGGACCACCACCGAGCTCACAACTATGGCTGGGGTGCACTGAACTTTGATTTAGGTAAACCCCATGTGCAATCCTTCTTGATTTCAAGCATTCATTATTGGGTACAAACCTTCCACTTGGACGGCGTTCGGGTTGATGCCGTCAGCAACATGCTTTACTTGGATTATGATCAAGGACCTTGGACGCCAAATGAGGATGGCGGTAACCTTAACTATCAAGGTTTCCACTTTCTTAAAAAGCTTAATAAGGTTATGAAGCAATACCACCCAGATGTCATGATGATAGCGGAGGAAGCAACTAGCTATACTCAGATTACTGGTGACGGCGAAAATTCCTTAGGATTTGATTACAAGTGGAACATGGGATGGATGAACGATATCCTGCGCTTTTATGAAATGGATCCTATTTATCGTAAGTACGACTTTAATTTGGTTACCTTCAGTTTTATGTATGTCTTTAAGGAAAATTACATTCTGCCCTTCTCCCATGACGAAGTCGTCCATGGGAAGAAGAGCCTCATGCATAAAATGTGGGGGGATCGCTACAACCAGTTTGCAGGCTTACGAAATCTCTATACCTATCAAATTTGCCATCCGGGTAAAAAACTTCTCTTCATGGGCAGTGAGTGGGGGCAATTCCTAGAGTGGAAATCGCATGAAGCTTTGGAGTGGCATGATTTGGACGATGATCTCAATGGCCGGATGCAACACTTCACATCCGAATTGAATCGTCTCTACAAGGATGAATTTGTTTTCTGGGATATTGATGATTCCTATGATGGTATTGAAATCATTGACGCAGATAACAAAGATGAAACAGTCTTGACCTTTAGTCGGAAAAATAATGAAGGGTCTGAATTGATTTGTGTTTTCAACATGGCACCGGTTGAACGTCGAGACTTTACGATCGGTGTTCCCAATCCAGGTCTTTATCAAGAAATTTGGAATACCGAACTCCAAGCTTGGGGAGGTTCCTGGTTAGATCATAATCCGGATACAGCTACTCAACCGGGTCAATGGAAAGACTATAAGCAGACCTTGAGCTTTACTCTGCCATCCATGGGTGCTGTTATCTGGCGAATGAAAGCCAAGTTTGAAGTAGAAAGTGAGGCTATTGTTGCAGTAAGTGAGTCAGAGCTTCTTTCGGAAGAGCTGTTTATCAATCTACCATCAGAAAGCGTGATTGAGTCTGAAGAGGTAGTGGAAACGTCTGAAGTAATCGAATAAGGAGGAAACCTAAATGAGAGATGAAATGTTGGCCTTAATCCTAGCCGGAGGGCAAGGAACACGTTTGGGGAAATTGACAAAAAATATCGCCAAACCAGCTGTCGAGTTTGGTGGTCGGTATCGGATTATTGACTTTGCTCTTTCCAACTGTGCCAATTCGGGGATTCAAAATGTGGGTGTCATTACCCAGTACCAACCCCTCGCCCTGAATACCCATATTGGAAATGGTTCAAGCTGGGGCTTGGATGGTATTAACACAGGTGTGACCATCCTCCAACCTTATTCAGCCAGTGAAGGAAATCGTTGGTTTGAAGGAACCAGCCATGCTATCTATCAGAATATCGATTATATCGATAGTATTGATCCAGAATATGTTCTTATTCTTTCAGGGGACCATATCTACAAGATGGACTATGACAAGATGCTTCAAGCTCACAAGGATAACAATGCTAGTTTGACAGTAGGTGTTTTAAATGTTCCGCTGAAAGAAGCTAGCCGCTTTGGGATTATGAATACCGATGCAAATGGTCGGATTGTTGAATTTGAGGAGAAACCTGAAAATCCAAAGAGTACCAAAGCTTCTATGGGAATTTACATTTTCAACTGGAAACGCCTTCGCAATATTTTAGTCGCTGCGGAAAAAGGTTCGGTCGAAATGTCCGACTTCGGGAGTAACGTGATTCCGGCCTACCTTGAGTCTGGTGAAAGTGTCTATGCCTATGAATTTGAAGGCTATTGGAAAGACGTGGGGACCATTGATTCTCTATGGGAGGCCAATATGGAGTACATTTCTCCACAAAATGCCTTGGATAGCCGAAATCGTCAATGGAAAATTTACTCTAAAAACCTCATTTCACCACCAAACTTTATTGGTGAACATGGTTCAGTAGAAGATTCCTTGATTGTGGACGGTTGTCATGTGGATGGTCAGGTTAAACATTCGATTCTCTCAACCAATGCTCAAGTCAAAACAGGAGCTGTGGTTGAAGACTCTGTTATTATGAGTGGAGCTGTCATCGGCGCTGGTGCTGTGATTAAAAAAGCCATTATTGGTGAAGGCGCAGTGATTAGTGAGGGTGTAGAAATCGATGGTAGTGAAGAGATTGCAGTTGTTGGTTATAACGAAGTAGTGGGGGTACCAAAGGATGAAGATTGATAAGTATTCAGCGATTCTAGTAAATACAGTAGGCCGTCATGATATGGATAAACTGACTGAAAACCGTCCTTTGGCTACTCTTCCTTTTGGAGGGAAGTACCGTTTGATCGACTTTCCGCTCTCAAGTCTAGCCAATGCGGGTGTTCGAAGTGTATACGGCATTTTCCAAGAGGAAAACATTTCGTCTGTGTTTGACCACATTCGCTCTGGACGAGAGTGGGGGTTGTCTACTCTTCTAAGTCACTATTACTTGGGACTTTATACAACGGATGCAGATTCCGATTATGTAAAATCCGAGTATTATGATCAATTGTTGACCTATCTTCGCCGATCTGGTAGTGATGTAACGGTTGTTTTGAACAGTGATGTTCTTCTTAGCATGGATCTCCGTCAGGTTTTCCATTTGCATCAAGCCACAAAACGGGACATGACGGTTATTTACAAAAAACTTCCTGCAAAGGATATTGCCAATACTAATGCAATCTTGAGAATTTCAAGTCAAGATGCAATCACGGATCATGAGTTGTTCGAAGACAGTCTCCCTCAAGAGTTTTACAACATGTCTACGGATATTTTCTTAGTCAATACAAAACTTTTGATTTCAGCTATTGAGAAGGAGATATTGGAAGCAAAACCTCGTAAAATTCGTTACCTTCTTCGTGATTTTGCCAAAGAGATTGGGGCTTTTGCCTACGAATATACCGGACACGTGTCCAATATCTATTCAGTAGAGTCTTATTACCGTGCAAATCTAGACATGATTGACCAACAAAAATTCAATTCTCTCTTCAGTCCAAATCAGAAAGTCTATACAAAAGTGAAGAACGAAGAGCCAACCTACTTTGCTCCAGGTTCTAAAGTCTCCCTTTCACAATTTGCATCAGGAAGTATTATTGAAGGAGCGGTTGAAGGCTCTATTCTGTCACGGAACAATCGTATTGAAGCTGGTTCTCTTGTTAAGGATAGTCTCCTCTTTCCACGAGTTGTTGTTGGAGAAGGAGCACGGGTAGAGTATGCCATTGTTGATAAAGAAGCTAAGATTGCACCTGGTGTAACGGTTAGAGGTCGTAAGGAACATCCAATCGTGATTGAAAAAGGTCGAGAGGTTACAGAGGATATTATTAGATGAGAATTTTAGTTGCAGCAGCTGAGGGGGCACCCTTTTCTAAAACCGGTGGTTTGGGAGATGTTATTGGCGCTCTTCCCAAATCCCTTGTGAAAAAAGGACATGATGTCCGTGTCGTTCTTCCTTACTATGATAGTGTTGAAGCCAAATTTGGTGGTCAAGTGGAGGACCTTGGTTTCTTTGAAATCTCGGTCGGTTGGCGCCGTCAATATGTAGGTGTTAAACATTTGGTTTGGGAGGGTGTGCCAACCTACTTTATTGATAATCAGTATTATTTTTTCCGTGGCCATGTTTATGGTGACTTCGATGACGGGGAGCGCTTCGCCTTTTTCCAAATGGCAAGCTTAGAGTTGATGGAGAAGATTGATTTTATTCCAGAGATTCTTCATGTCCATGACTACCATACTGCCATGATGCCTTTCCTTTTACGGACCAAATATGCTTGGATTGAAGCTTATCGGGGAATTAAGACTGTATTGACCATCCATAATTTGGAGTTTCAGGGTCAATTTAATCCAGCGATGTTAAGTGATCTATTTGGAATGGGCTTGGAAGATTTTTGGAATGGATCGGTGCGTTGGGGCCAAGATTTGAACTGGATGAAAGCGGGGATTACCTTTGCAGATCGGGTAACAACAGTATCTCCATCTTATGCTCAAGAAATCCAAACGCCTGAGTTTGGCTGTGGCCTTGATCCACTTCTACGAGCTGAAAATTGGAAGCTCTTTGGTTTTGTCAATGGGATAGACACAGATCTCTACAATCCAGCCACAGACCCCTATCTCCCTCATCATTTCCATGCTCATGATTTAGCGGGTAAGGCTGCCAATAAGGCCGCCCTCCAAGAAAAACTGGGATTGCCACAAAGACCCGAAGTTCCTTTGATCGGTATGGTCTCTCGTTTGACCTATCAAAAAGGCTTCGATGTAGTGGTTGAAGAATTGCATCAGATCCTTCAGCGCGATGTGCAGGTTGTTGTTTTGGGAACAGGCGACCCTAATTTTGAACAATCATTCTCCTGGTTTGGTCAACACTATCCAGAAAAAATGGTGGCGGCTTTGACTTTTGATCCTGGGCTAGCGCAAGAAATCTATGCAGCTAGTGATCTCTTTTTAATGCCTAGTCGCTTTGAGCCATGTGGCCTATCCCAAATGATGGCTATGAGGTATGGTAGTTTGCCGATTGTACATGAGGTTGGTGGATTGCGAGATACTGTTCAAGCCTACAATCCGGTCACTAGCTCTGGAACAGGATTCTCCTTTAACAATCTCAGTGGTTATTGGTTGACCTGGACCATCGATCAGGCCATCTACCTTTATTGGAATCAAAAAGAGGTCTGGTATAACCTTATGCAAGAAGCCATGCACCGTGATTTCTCATGGGATGCCGCAAGCTATCCTTATAGTGATTTATACCATTGGATGTAAGAATTTGAAAAGAGGTCAAGGAGACCTCTTTTTTTCTTGAAAAATATTGAAAAATCAAGTGTTTTCCTTCTTGAAAATTTGACAAATGACTTGAATAGGAGTAGAGTAATGGGGTAACAAAAAATAAAAGGAGAATTCGAAATGAATTTATCAATTTTGGCCCTAGGTTTGGCCGTTATGGGTGTAAGTATCGGTGAAGGTTTGTTGGTTTCTAGCTTCCTTCGTTCAGCTGCTCGTCAACCGGAGCTTTATAACAAGTTGCAAACAAGCATGTTGATGGGGATTGCCTTTATCGAGGGTACCTTCTTCGTCCTTCTTGCGATGGCTTTCATCTTGTAAGATTGCACTGATAGAATTGAGGTGAGAGACCCGTGGAATCACATTCACCATCAATTACAATCGGACCGATTGTTTTTGATTTAACCTTGTTGGCCATGTCTCTCTTGACGGTAGCGTTGGTATTTGGCTTTGTTTATTGGTTGAGTCGGGACTTAAATGTTCGTCCGAATCGTAAGCAAAGTGCCCTGGAAGCCCTGATTGATTTTGTTACTGGAGTGATTCAGAATAATCTTGGTGCTTCCAATGTAAAGGCCTACCTGCCCATTTTCTTTAGTCTTTTCCTATTCTTGTTTGTCGCTAACTCTATTGGTTTGGCTACAAAAATTGAAACGCTTCCACCTGAACACTTTAATTTGTGGACCTCACCAACAGCAAATCTAGTTTATGACTTGTGTTTGTCTTTCTTGGTAACCGTCTTTATTCAAGTGGAAGGAATTCGACGTCGTGGATTAAAGGGGTATTTGAAGGGGTTTGTAACACCTGTGGCAATGACTCCGATGAATATCCTAGAAGAAATCACAAATTTTCTTTCTTTAGGCCTTCGTTTGTATGGAAATATTTTTTCAGGTGAGGTAATTGTATCATTATTGACACAATTAATAGGAGCCTATTTGATTGCCTTTCCATTCGCATTTGGCCTCAATATGGCATGGACTGCCTTCTCTCTCTTTATTTCTGGGATGCAAGCCTTTGTCTTTACCATGTTGTCCTCAAGCTATCTAGGGAAGAAAATTGTAGATGAGGAAGAATAAGAAAGGAGATAGACTATGGAAATTACATTAGGACAGTTAATTGGTAACTTTATTCTAGTAACTGGCTCTTTTATAGCGGTCCTCCTACTTATTAAAAAATATGTTTGGAATCGTGTGGAAACAGTACTAGATGAACGCTCTGACAAGATTAGTTCGGATATTGATCAAGCGGAAGCGGCTAAACATCAGGCGGAAGCCTTGCTGCAAGAACGGCAGGAGCAGTTATCCGGTACAAAAGAAGAAGCAGCAGCTATCCTCGCTACTGCAAAAGAAAATGCTGAGCATCAAAAAAATCAACTGCTGGCTGAAACAAAGGACCAGGTACAGCGGTTGAAAGAAAATGCAGGTCAGGAGATTGCTCAGGAACGGGCAGAAGCACTTGCTGGAATCAAACAAGAAGTAGCAGATTTAACTGTGGATCTAACTTCTAAGATTTTAGGAAAAGAGTTGAATCAAGAAGCTCATTCAGAATTGATTGATCAGTACATTAAACAATTAGGAGAAAGCTAATGGACAAGAAAGAAATGATCTTGGTAGACAGCTATGCAAGTCCCTTTGTCCAATTAGTGATTGAAAAAAATCAAAGTCAAGAAGTTTTTCCTGTTATAGACCAACTTTTGGAACTCTTGCGAGAGACAGACCTTACAAATTTTTTAACAAATATCGCTGTTCCCAAAGTGCAGAAGGCTGAAATCTTCCATAAAATTTTGCCAACGGGTTCTGAATTACTGGATAACCTCCTCAGAGTCTTGATGCAAAATCAACGGGAGGAATTGCTTGAAGCTATTTTAAAAGAAAGTCTAAGCCGACTAGAAGTG
Source organism: Streptococcus sp. NLN76 (assembly GCF_015686645.1). Lineage (NCBI taxonomy): Bacteria > Bacillati > Bacillota > Bacilli > Lactobacillales > Streptococcaceae > Streptococcus > Streptococcus sp. NLN76. The sequence continues at coordinate 27,226 of NZ_JADPMS010000001.1, forward strand.
GAGACCAATTCTTTTGAGGTTACCCTAGAGTCGGCCTATGCTTTATCAGAAGAACAAATCGGAAGATTGCTGCCGCTTGTTCAAGTAAAAATGGGACTTGGTGTACGAAAACTAAACCAAGTCATTAATCGTGATTTGATTGGTGGCTTTGTCATTACGGCTAATCATAAGCAAATGGATGTAAGTATTCGACGCCAATTGCAAACAATGAAAGAAAAAATGAAATAGAAAGTGGTGTGAGCGTTGGCGATTCAAGCACAAGAAATTAGCGCTTTAATTAAGCAACAAATCGACAATTTTCAACCAGATTTTGATGTGGCCGAAACAGGAGTTGTAACCTACATCGGTGACGGAATTGCACGCGCCCATGGTCTAAATCAGGCTATGAGCGGTGAGTTGCTCATCTTTGAAAATGGCTCCTATGGGATGGCTCAAAACCTGGAAACCAAGGATGTCGGAATCATCATTCTTGGTGAATTTACAGATATTCGTGAAGGGGACACCGTTCGTCGTACCGGAAAAATCATGGAAGTTCCAGTTGGAGAAGCCTTGATTGGACGTGTCGTAGATCCCTTGGGACGTCCAATTGATGGATTAGGCTCAATCGAAACGACCGGAACTCGTCCAGTAGAAGCACCGGCACCTGGAGTTATGGAACGTAAATCCGTGTCTGAGCCTCTTCAAACAGGCTTGAAGGCCATTGATGCTCTTGTTCCAATCGGGCGTGGTCAGCGGGAATTGGTCATTGGAGACCGTCAAACGGGTAAAACAACCATTGCCATCGATGCTATCTTGAACCAAAAGGGTCAAGATATGATCTGTATCTATGTAGCCATTGGACAAAAGGAATCAACGGTTCGTACACAAGTTGAAACCTTGCGGAAACATGGGGCACTGGATTATACAATTGTGGTATCTGCATCGGCTTCACAACCTTCCCCATTGCTTTTCTTGGCACCGTATGCCGGTGTTGCGATGGCTGAAGAGTTTATGTATCAAGGCAAACATGTGTTGATTGTTTATGATGACTTGTCAAAACAAGCTGTGGCTTACCGTGAACTCTCCCTCTTGCTTCGTCGTCCACCTGGACGTGAGGCCTTTCCTGGAGATGTCTTCTATCTCCATAGCCGTCTTTTGGAACGGTCTGCTAAGGTTTCAGATGAGCTTGGAGGTGGATCTATTACAGCCCTTCCATTTATCGAAACCCAAGCAGGAGATATCTCAGCCTATATTGCGACCAATGTGATTTCGATTACAGATGGTCAAATCTTCTTGGATGATTCCCTCTTTAACTCTGGGGTTCGTCCAGCTATCGATGCGGGTTCCTCAGTATCACGGGTCGGAGGTTCCGCGCAGATTAAGGCTATGAAAAAAGTTGCTGGTACGCTTCGGATTGACTTGGCAGCCTACCGTGAGCTGGAAGCCTTTACCAAATTTGGTAGTGACTTGGATGCAGCAACTCAGGCTCGATTGAATCGTGGTCGTCGGACGATCGAAGTCTTAAAACAACCGGTTCATAAGCCATTGCCTGTTGAAAAACAAGTCGTGATTCTCTATGCCTTGACGCATGGATTCTTGGATGATATCCCAGTGGATAAGATTATTCGATTCGAAGCCGAACTTTATGATTATTTCGATGCTAAACATCCTGAGATTTTTGAAGGTATCCGTATGACCAAGGACCTTCCAAAAGAAGAAGTGTTGGATGCAGCCATTCAAGAATTTAAGGATCACGCGAATTTCAAATAAGAAAGGGGTAAGAAATGGCCGTTTCTTTAAATGAAATTAAAACCAAAATCGCATCGACTAAAAATACGAGTCAAATTACCAATGCCATGCAAATGGTTTCGGCTGCAAAACTAGGAAAGTCCGAGCAAGCCGCTAAGGATTTCCAAGTTTATGCTAAGCGGGTTCGTCAGCTCCTCACGGATTTGTTGGATTCTGAATTAGTGTCGGGAAGTAGTAACCCAATGCTCCTCAGTCGTCCAGTTAAGAAGACCGGTTATATTGTGATTACTTCTGACCGTGGTTTGGTTGGAGGCTACAACTCAACTGTTCTTAAGGCAGTGATGGATTTAATTAAGGAATACCACGAAGATCCGGACTCTTATTCCATTATTTCCATTGGTGGAATGGGAACAGACTTCTTTATAGCCCGTGGTATAGAACCGATCTATGAACTTCGTGGTTTGGCGGATCAGCCAAGTTTTGATGAGGTTCAAAAAATCATCAACAAGGCTGTGGGCATGTATCAAGCTGAATTGTTTGATGAATTGTACGTCTGCTACAATCATCACGTCAATTCCTTAACCAGTCAAATGCGGGTTGAGCAGATGTTGCCGATTGTTGATTTGGACCCAAATGAAGCTAAAACAGGTTATGCCAAGGAATTTGATTTAGAGCCTGGAAAAGAAGCACTTTTAAATCAACTGTTGCCACAATATGCAGAAAGTATGATTTATGGAGCTATTATTGATGCGAAAACGGCTGAAAATGCAGCGGGTATGACCGCCATGCAGACAGCAACAGATAATGCCAAAAAGGTTATTTCTGAATTAACCATTCAATACAATCGCGCGCGACAAGCAGCTATTACACAAGAAATTACAGAAATCGTTGCCGGGGCAAGTGCCTTAGAGTAACGATAGAAGAAAAGGAGAAAGACATGAGCACAGGTAAGATTGCTCAGGTAATTGGACCCGTTGTGGACGTAGTCTTTCCAACGGATGCACCATTACCAGAAATTAACAATGCCTTAGTAGTCTACAAGGATGGCGAACAGGCAGGGAAAATTGTCCTCGAAGTTGCTCTTGAGTTGGGCGATGGGGTTGTTCGCACTATCGCAATGGAATCAACAGATGGTTTAAAACGTGGTCAAGAAGTTCTGGATACAGGTCGACCAATTTCGGTTCCAGTCGGGAAAGAAACACTTGGACGGGTATTCAATGTGTTAGGAGAGACCATTGATTTGGACCAACCTATCGAGGATCAGATTGATCGTCAGCCTATCCATAAAAAAGCACCAAGCTTTGACGAATTGTCCACTTCTACTGAGATTTTGGAAACAGGAATCAAGGTTATTGATCTCTTGGCTCCCTATCTAAAAGGAGGGAAAGTTGGACTCTTTGGTGGTGCCGGTGTTGGTAAAACTGTTTTGATTCAAGAATTGATTCACAACATCGCTCAAGAACACGGAGGAATTTCCGTCTTTACAGGTGTTGGTGAGCGGACCCGTGAAGGAAATGACCTTTATTGGGAAATGAAGGAGTCTGGCGTTATTGAAAAAACAGCCATGGTATTTGGTCAGATGAATGAGCCACCTGGGGCACGGATGCGTGTTGCCCTAACAGGTTTGACAATTGCAGAATACTTCCGGGATGTAGAGGGGCAAGACGTATTGCTCTTCATTGATAATATCTTCCGCTTCACCCAAGCCGGTTCAGAGGTTTCTGCCCTTCTAGGACGGATGCCGTCTGCCGTAGGTTACCAACCAACCTTGGCGACTGAGATGGGACAATTGCAAGAACGGATTACGTCAACACAAAAAGGTTCTGTAACATCTATTCAAGCGATCTATGTTCCAGCAGATGACTACACCGATCCAGCCCCTGCAACGGCCTTCGCCCACTTGGACTCCACCACCAACTTGGAGCGTAAATTGGTGCAATTGGGAATTTACCCAGCGGTAGATCCATTGGCATCCAGTTCACGAGCCTTGGCACCAGAAATTGTCGGGCAAGAACACTACGAAGTAGCTTCTGAAGTGAAACGTGTACTTCAACGCTATAACGAGTTGCAAGATATCATTGCCATTCTTGGTATGGATGAGTTATCCGATGAAGAGAAGACTCTGGTTGCGCGGGCACGTCGTATTCAGTTCTTCCTTTCTCAAAACTTTAACGTTGCGGAACAATTTACAGGTCAACCAGGATCGTATGTGCCAGTTGCAGAAACTGTCCGTGGCTTTAAAGATATCCTAAATGGAAAATACGATCACCTTCCAGAAGATGCCTTCCGTGGTGTTGGTTCCATTGAAGATGTAATTGCTAAGGCAGAAAAAATGAACTTTTAGAGGTGACTTATGAGCCAGATGACTGTACAAATTGTAACTCCTCATGGAATGATCTATCAGCACCATGCTCAATTTGTCATGGCTCGAACCACCGAAGGGGAGCTTGGAATTCTTCCAGGTCATACCAATCTATTAGCCGTTTTGGCGGTGGATGAACTAAAGGTTCGCCGAGTTGATGATGAAGAACATGTTGATTGGGTAGCGGTTAATGGAGGAGTCATTGAAGTAGCTGACGATACGATTACGATTATTGCAGATTCTGCAGAACGTGAACGGGATATTGATGTCAGTCGAGCAGAAAGAGCTAAAAAACGGGCAGAAGCTGCTTTGGAACAAGCACTGTCTGAACATTCTATTGACCAAGAACAACGGGCACGAATTGCCTTGCAACGGGCCATTAACCGAATCAATGTGGGAAATAAATAATAGAGTCTTTTAGTTTACTTTTAGTACAAGGCAGCGAGTCGTAGACAGCTCAAAATCTCTGGGGGAGATTTTGAGCTTGCCGATACAACTTTCGAAGAAAGTTTCAAATAAGTATGGCAAGACAAGCTAACACAGTAATAAAAGATAAACTAAAAGAGGATAACAGAGAAACAAGGATCTTTTGAGTCCTTGTTTTTTCTTGTCCAGACTATGTTACAATGGACTCATGAATATTCAAATTTTAGCTGTATGCAGTCATTTGCTTTTTATTTATGTGGTCCATCGTTTACTTGGAAATGTAGTGGCATGGGATAAATTTTTGAGAATTACGCCAGAAAATACACGCCAAGCCCAGTTGCTTCATCTTATTTTTAGTATTGCCCTCGGATTTTTAGTATCAACCTTTTTTCTCAGCCTCATACAATTTAGTCAAACTCTCCGTTCTTTAGTCGAGTAGACTTTTAGCATCTGCATCTAGAATGTGATAGAATAAAGTCAAAATGATTTTTTGGAGTAGAAATAATGGATCAAATTGTTATAAAAGGTGGAAATAATCGTTTAACCGGAACGGTAAAGATTGAGGGAGCCAAGAATGCTGTTTTACCACTACTGGCTGCAACAATTCTAGCGTCAGAAGGAAAAACAAAGCTAACCAATGTCCCAATCTTATCAGACGTCTTCACTATGAATCAAGTCATTTCAGGTTTGGATATTGATGTGGACTTTGATCAGGAACACAATCAAGTGACTGTGGATGCGGAGGGGACAATTTTAAGTGAGGCTCCCTACGAATATGTGAGCCAGATGCGGGCTTCCATTGTTGTTTTGGGGCCAATTTTGGCGCGCAATGGTTTTGCTAAGGTATCCATGCCTGGTGGTTGTACCATTGGTAGTCGGCCGATCGACTTGCATTTGAAGGGACTTGAAGCGATGGGAGCCCAAATCCATCAGGAAGCTGGATATATTGAGGCTACAGCAAGCAGACTTAAAGGTGCCAACATCTATTTGGACTTTCCAAGTGTAGGTGCGACACAAAATATTATGATGGCTGCTACCTTGGCTGAAGGGGTGACTACAATTGAAAATGCGGCTCGAGAGCCTGAGATTGTGGACCTAGCGTTGCTCCTAAATGCAATGGGGGCAGATGTACGCGGTGCTGGTACTGAGACCTTGGTCATTCACGGTGTGGAGGCCTTACACGGTGTGGATCATGCTGTGGTCCAAGACCGAATTGAAGCGGGAACCTTTATGGTGGCTGCAGCAATGACTGGTGGTGACGTCTTGATTGAAGATGCTATTTGGGAACACAATCGTCCTTTACTGGCTAAAATGCAAGAGATGGGGGTTGAAGTTACAGAGGAGGAAGGGGGCATTCGCATCCGTTCTTCTATCGAAAACTTAAAACCAGTGACTGTAAAAACCCAACCACACCCAGGTTTTCCAACGGATATGCAGGCGCAATTTACAGCCCTAATGGCGGTTGCAAAGGGAGAGTCCACCATGATTGAAACGGTCTTTGAAAATCGTTTCCAACACTTAGAAGAAATGCGTCGAATGAATCTGCATTCAGATATCCTTCGTGATACAGCCTTGATTACTGGAGGTCAAAAACTGCAAGGTGCAGAAGTGATGTCGACAGACTTACGGGCTAGTGCTGCTCTTATCCTAGCAGGTTTGGTGGCAGAAGGTGAGACCCGTGTTGGAAAACTAAGTCATTTAGATCGTGGTTATTACCAGTTTGATCGTAAGTTGGCCTCGCTAGGTGCCCAGGTCGAACGGATTGGAGGAGTTCATGGAGAGTAATTGGAGTCGTTTCCGTAAACAATGGTTGATGATTCTTGGTTTTCTCCTTCTAACTCTTCTTGTATTTGCAGTTGGATTAGTTTTTGGTTACTCTGTCTTGGGAGAAGGGAAGAACCCCCTCGAAATTTTATACCCAGCAACATGGTCGGAACTATTGGAGAAATTTAAGTAAGGATGAAAGATGGCTAAAAAGAAGCAAAAGCAGGCGGTCAGCACTCTAGGACTACTGGTTAGTTTGGTCCTAGCGGTGGCTAGTTATTATGTCACAGATCAATCCACAGGGCAAGCGCCTTCCAATCAAGAGACTCGCGTCAATAATAGTCAAGCTCCTAACCAAGAGTTAGCAGAATCTGTATTAACAGACTCTGTGCGTGCGCAAATTAAGGGAGACATGACCTGGACGGGGGCGGGATCTTTTGAAGTGAATAATAATCAGACCGATTTGAATGCAGACGTGGCTAGTCAACCCTATGCTACCAATCAGACGAAAGAAGTTGATGGCCAAGTCGTGCCAACACTTGCTAACGCTCTCTTAGCCAAGTCAACGCGACAATACAAGAGTCGCGAAGAAACTGGAAACGGTTCGACTTCTTGGACTCCTGCTGGCTGGCACCAACTACGCTTGAATGGAGAATACAACCATGCCGTAGATCGGGGGCATTTATTGGCCTACGCACTGGTAGGAGGTCTAAAAGGATTCGATGCGTCTACCAGTAATCCAGCAAATATTGCTGTCCAAACAGCCTGGGCCAATCAATCTAGCTCTGTTGACGGACGTGGTCAGAACTACTATGAAACCCAAGTTCGAAAAGCCCTGGATCAGAACAAACGCGTCCGCTATCGTGTAGAAGTGATATACAATAGTCAGTGGGACTTGGTTCCGTCGGGCTCACATCTAGAAGCAAAGTCTAGTGATGGAAGCCTAGAATTTAATGTCTTCATTCCTAATGTACAAGAGGGGATTCGTTTGGATTACCGGACAGGTCAGGTCTTTCTCGACCAGTAGAAATGGTCTTTAAAATTTGAGAATCTTTCTCTGACTGGCTTGTCAAAGGCGACGAATTTTGATAGACTTAGTTTAGAATTGAATACTTGTTCGTGGGACTAGTAGCTAAATGGAAGCTGAACAGGGAGGCAGATCGTGACTGAGAGTCTGCTCGGGGGAAGTTTGGTGAATTCACCCACTTGTGAACAACGCAAACGAGGTCCCCTTGGGGATAAAAGACGGATGGTACCGCGTGTCAACGCTCCGATTTTGAGAGCTTGCACGCGCTTTTTTTATGGAGGAAAAATGGAAGCAATTGAAGAAAAATTGTCCAAGCTAGTTTCAGAAACTCTGTCTAGTCTTGAAAGTATTAATACCGATTTGGACGAGGATTTGACACAACTGCGGGTCTCTGTATTGGGGAAAAAAGGTTCATTAACAGAGATCTTGAAAGGAATGAAAGATCTGTCAGCTGAGATGCGCCCCGTAATAGGAAAGCATGTCAACGAAGCGCGGGATGTCTTGAATCAGGCTTTTGATCAAGCAGCAAAAGATTTAGAAGCGGATCGTATCGCGAAGCAGTTAGAAGCTGAACGGATTGATGTTACCCTACCAGGACGTCAGGTCAAGCGAGGACACCGCCATGTCTTGACACAAGTCAGCCAAGAAATTGAAGATATCTTCCTAGGAATGGGTTACCAAATTGTAGATGGCTTCGAGGTAGAATCTGACCATTACAATTTTGAACGAATGAACCTTCCTAAGGATCACCCTGCACGAGATATGCAAGATACTTTCTACGTTACAGAGGAAGTTTTACTGCGAACTCATACTAGTCCTGTTCAAGCACGAACCATGGAAACCCATGATTTTAGTCAAGGTCCGTTAAAGATGATTTCTCCTGGACGTGTGTACCGTCGGGATACGGATGATGCTACCCACAGTCACCAGTTCCATCAGATCGAAGGTCTGGTTGTTGGTGAGGAGATTTCCATGGCTGACTTGAAGGGAACCTTGGAATTAATCCTACAAAAAATGTTTGGACAGGATCGAAAAATCCGCCTACGCCCTTCCTATTTCCCATTCACTGAACCATCAGTAGAAGTGGATGTATCTTGCTTCAAGTGTGGTGGACAAGGCTGCAATGTCTGCAAACAAACCGGTTGGATTGAAATTCTTGGAGCTGGTATGGTGCATCCGAGCGTCCTCGAAATGAGTGGCATTGACCCAAGTCGCTATTCTGGTTTTGCCTTTGGTTTGGGACAAGAGCGTATCGCTATGTTGCGATACGGAATCAATGATATTCGTGGTTTCTATCTAGGCGACCAGCGCTTCTCAGAGCAGTTCAAGTAAGGAGTATGAAGTGTTAGTAAGTTATAAGTGGTTAAAAGAATTAGTTGAGTTGGATGCTCCGGTAGCTGAGCTAGCCGAAAAAATGTCTACGACAGGTATCGAGGTTGAGGGAGTTGCTTCGCCAGCAGATGGCTTGTCCAAAATTGTTGTCGGTCATGTTCTAACGGAAGAGGCTGTACCAGATACGCATCTACATCTCTGTCAAGTGGACACGGGCGATGAAGCACCGCGTCAAATTGTTTGTGGTGCACCGAATATAGCTGCTGGTCAAAAGGTTATTGTAGCCTTACCAGGAGCTCGCATCGCTGACAACTATAAAATTAAAAAAGGTAAAATCCGTGGGATGGAATCCTTGGGGATGATTTGTTCCCTTGAAGAGCTAGGCTTACCAGAGTCCATTATTCCGAAGGAATATACGGATGGGATTCAGGTCCTTCCGGAGGATGCTGTGCCTGGGGATTCAGTCTTTCCATATTTGGATATGGATGATCACATCATTGAATTGTCCATTACCCCGAATCGAGCAGATGCACTTTCCATGCGAGGAGTAGCCTATGAAGTTGCGGCTATTTACGATAGCAACTTGACCTTAAAGCCGGTTGTCTTAGAAGAAAATTCTAAATCTGCCTCTGAATTGTTAGAAGTAGCGATTGAATCCGATAAAGCGTCAACTTACCAAGCGCGTGTGTTGGAGAAGGTTCAAGTGGGACCTAGTCCTCAATGGTTGCAAAACCGCTTAATGAACGCTGGCATCAGACCGATTAATAACGTTGTCGACGTGACCAACTTGGTCTTGTTAGAATATGGTCAACCGCTTCACGCTTTTGACTTGGATACCTTCAAGGATTCTAAAATTGTGGTGCGTGAGGCTCGTGCAGGAGAAAAATTCCGTACCTTGGATGGTGTGGATCGCAACCTAGAAGCGACTGATTTGGTGATCACAGTTGCGGACGAACCTGTTGCTCTAGCAGGCGTTATGGGGGGAGAAGCTACAGAGATTCGTGATCAATCTACTCGAGTTGTGTTGGAAGCCGCTGTTTTTGATGGAACTTCTATCCGTAAGACAAGTGGACGTTTGAACTTACGTAGTGAGGCATCTGCCCGTTTTGAAAAAGGGATTAACGTTGAGACGGTTTCGGAGGCTTTGGATTATGCAGCCAGTCTCTTGGTCGAACTTGCTGGAGCTGAAGTCTTAGCAGGACGTGTGGAAGCTGGGCAGGTTGATGCTGAGCCGGTAACGGTTGCGACTGATCTAACTTCTGTGAATCGTGTCCTGGGAACAGATTTGGATTTCGCAGCGATTGAGGATATTTTCCGTCGCTTAGATTTTGGTCTGAGTGGAGATGCGACAGCCTTTCAAGTTTCGGTGCCAAAACGTCGCTGGGATATTACCATTCCTGCCGATTTGAATGAAGAAATTGCTCGAATCTATGGCTATGACCGGCTTCCGTCATCCCTCCCTGGAGGTCAAGGAACTGCAGGTGAATTGACCAAAATGCAAGCTCTGCGCCGCAAGGTTCAAGATACCATGGAAGGTGTTGGTTTAACAGAAGTCATCACCTATACCTTAACGACACCAGAAAAAGCCCAATTATTTAGGAAAAATCAATCTTCACTGATTGAATTGATGTGGCCCATGAGTGTCGAGCGCAGTGTTCTTCGTCAAAGCATGGTTTCCAGTCTGTTAGAAACTCTTCACTATAATCAGGCGCGTCGTCAGTCAAACCTAGCGCTTTATGAGATTGGTAAGATTTTCAAACATGTTGAAGAAAAGCAACTGCCACAGGAAGATACTGTCTTAGCCTTGGCTTTAACTGGTTCGTTAACAGAAAAAGATTTTCAAACACAGGCCCAGGCAGTTGATTTCTTTACGGTTAAGGGTATGTTAGAAGTGCTCTTTGATCGTTTGGGCTTAGAGGTCACCTATCAGGCCATTGGTGATCTTCCAGGTAGTCATCCTGTACGAACTGCCCTGCTTGTGGTCGGGGATCAGACTATTGGTTTCCTTGGTCAAGTCCATCCTGCTCTAGCCAAGGACTACGATTTATCAGAAGTCTATGTTGCAGAAGTTAATTTGTCGTTGATTGAAGGATTATTGCCTGAACAAGCTGTCTTCCAGGATATCAGTAAATTCCCTTCCGTAACACGGGACATTGCCCTTTTGGTTCATGAAGATGTTCAGCATCAAGCGATTCTCGATGTCCTTTCATCTTTAAACTTGAAACGATTGAAAGGAATCCATCTCTTCGATGTCTATCAAGGACTTCCATTGAGTGAGGATCAGAAATCCATGGCCTATAGTTTAACCTTCCAAAATTCAGAAGCTACCTTGGAAGATGAGGAAGTTGTGCGCTATATGGATAAAATTCAAAAGGCCTTGGAGTCAGAACTTGGAGCTGAAATTCGTTAATCGAAAAAATATGTTTTATTTGGTGGTTTTTTGGGCAATTTTAATGGAACCTTTCGCGCTTTATGGTATAGTGAGAAAGGGGAACCAAAAGGTTGGAAAGCCACCCCCAAATTTAATTAAAGGAAAAAACTATGAGCTTTGGTAAAAAACTACTGAGCATCTCTATTTTAGGGGTGACAGCTCTGTCCCTATCAGCCTGTGCAGCATGGATTGATAAGGGCGAATCCATTACAGCTGTGGGCTCTACAGCCTTGCAACCCTTGGTTGAAGCTGCATCCGATGAATTTTCTGCCCAACATTTAGGAAAAACCATCAATGTTCAAGGTGGTGGGTCTGGTACAGGTCTTTCTCAGGTGCAATCTGGTGCTGTTCAAATTGGGAATAGCGACGTGTTTGCAGAAGAGAAGGACGGAATTGAGGCGGATAAGTTAACCGATCACCAAGTTGCGGTTGCGGGTTTGGCTGTCATTGCCAACAAGGAAGTCAGCCTTGACAATCTAACGCTGGATCAGTTACGAGACGTCTTTGCCGGTAAGATTAAAAACTGGAAAGAAGTTGGTGGTCCAGACTTGGAAGTGACGATTATCAACCGAGCGGTTGGTTCTGGTTCTCGTTCTACCTTTGATAAGGTGGTTATGGATGGGATCACTGCTAAGAAGAGTCAGGAACAAGATTCCAATGGGATGGTGAAATCCATTGTTTCCCAAACACCAGGAGCGATTTCGTATCTTGCCTTTTCTTATGTGGATGACTCCGTGAAACAATTAAAACTGGACGGAGCTGCAGCAACTGCGGAGAATGTTGCTACCAATAAGTGGCCAATCTGGTCCTATGAACACATGTATACCAAGAAAGACAAGGATGAATTGACTCAGGAATTTTTGGACTATATGGTGTCAGAAGAAGTTCAAGAAGGTATCGTCAAGAGCATGGGTTACATCCCAATTGATGATATGGAAGTCGAGAAAGATGCTGACGGTAATGTCACTGCCAAGTCGACTAGCCAAAATAGCAAGGGAGAAGAGAAGTGAAATCATCTGAATTAGAAAAGAAACTACTATCCCCTTCCAAGAATTCCAAGTTAGAAAAATTTGGGAAGACCATTACCTTTATGTGTCTATCTCTAATCGTCTTGGTAGTGGCTATGATTTTGATTTTTGTTGCTCAGAAAGGGTTGTCAACCTTCTTTGTGGATGGAATTAATCCCATTTCCTTCTTAACGGGGACTGAATGGCAGCCAAGTGTCAAGGATGCCAATGGTCAGCCTTACATGGGAGCTCTTCCAATGATTACGGGTTCCTTTATTGTAACGATTTTATCCGCTTTGCTTGCAACTCCGTTTGCAATCGGAGCAGCCATCTTTATGACGGAGATTTCTCCAAAGTACGGAGCTAAAATCCTTCAGCCAGCAATTGAATTGTTGGTCGGAATCCCATCTGTTGTGTATGGTTTCATTGGTTTGCAGGTGGTTGTACCATTTGTTCGAAGCATTGCTGGTGGTACAGGATTCGGGATTTTATCTGGGGTCTTTGTCCTATTCGTTATGATTCTGCCAACTGTGACCTTCATGACTGTCGATAGTTTGAAGGCTGTTCCACGCCACTATAAAGAGGCTAGCTTGGCGATGGGGGCGACTCGTTGGCAAACAATCTGGCGGGTGGTTTTGAATGCAGCTCGTCCAGGGATTTTTACAGCGGTTGTCTTTGGAATGGCGCGGGCCTTTGGTGAGGCTTTGGCGATTCAGATGGTTGTCGGAAACTCTGCTGTCATGCCCACCTCACTCACAACACCAGCTTCAACCTTGACTTCGGTCTTGACCATGGGAATCGGAAATACCATTATGGGTACAGTTCAAAATAATGTTCTTTGGTCCTTGGCTTTGGTGCTCCTCATGATGAGTTTGGCCTTTAACTCGGTCATCAAATTAATTACTAGGGAAGGAAAGAGAAACTATGAACGCTAAGAAAATGAATAAATTGGCGACAGCTATTCTCTATACCATTGCAGGAATAATCGTTGCCATTCTCACCTCCCTTCTTCTATTTATTTTAGTTCGGGGCTTACCACACGTTAACTGGCACTTCCTAACTGGTCGCTCGTCTTCTTATGAAGCGGGTGGTGGGATTGGGATCCAACTTTTTAACTCGTTTTTCTTGTTAGTCATTACTCTGCTCATTTCTCTTCCTCTATCTACGGGAGCAGGCATTTACTTGTCAGAGTATGCTAAGAAGGGACCTGTTACCAACTTTATTCGGACCTGTATTGAGATCCTTTCCTCCCTACCATCTGTGGTTGTCGGTCTCTTTGGTTATTTGATTTTTGTTATCCAATTCCAATACGGGTTTTCCATCATTTCTGGTGCTCTGGCCTTGACGGTTTTCAACTTGCCTATGATGACACGAAACGTAGAAGACAGTCTTCGGACGGTTCACCACACCCAACGGGAAGCAGGTTTGGCTCTTGGTTTATCCCGATGGGAAACGGTGGTTCACGTGGTTATTCCAGAAGCTCTTCCAGGTATTGTTACGGGTATTGTCTTGGCTTCAGGTCGTATCTTTGGTGAAGCGGCAGCTCTAATTTATACTGCCGGGCAATCAGCTCCAGCGCTTGATTGGTCAAATTGGAACATCCTAGATGTTACCAGCCCGATTTCCATTTTCCGTCAAGCAGAAACCTTGGCCGTTCACATCTGGAAGGTAAACAGCGAGGGAACTATTCCTGATGCCATGCAAGTTTCTGCTGGTAGTGCTGCCGTCCTTTTAATCTTTATCTTGATTTTCAACCTTGGTGCGCGTTACCTCGGTAAAAAACTTCATCAGAAGATGACATCCGCTTCCTAAGGAGGTTTAAGGAAAAATGACAACGTATAATTGGGATGAAAAACACATTATTCGCTTCCCAGAAGAAAAAGTTGCCCTAGAGACCAAGGACCTTCATGTCTATTATGGGCAAAATGAATCCATCAAGGGCATTGATATGCAGTTTGAGAAAAACAAAATCACGGCTCTCATTGGACCGTCTGGCTCAGGAAAATCAACCTACTTGCGAAGTTTGAATCGGATGAACGATACTATTGATATTGCTCGGGTGACTGGGGAAATTCTCTATGAGGGAGTCGACGTCAATCGACCAGATATCAATGTTTATGAAATGCGCAAGCATATCGGGATGGTTTTTCAACGGCCTAATCCATTTGCCAAATCAATTTATCGAAACATTACCTTTGCCCACGAGCGGGCAGGGGTAAAAGACAAGAGAGTCTTAGATGAAATTGTAGAGACTTCACTCAGACAAGCCGCTCTGTGGGATCAAGTGAAGGACGATCTTCATAAATCTGCCTTCACCTTGTCTGGTGGACAACAACAACGGCTTTGTATTGCTCGAGCTATCTCCGTTAAGCCGGATATTCTTTTGATGGATGAGCCAGCGTCTGCCTTGGATCCAATTGCGACCATGCAGCTGGAAGAGACGATGTTGGAGTTGAAGAAGAACTACACTATTATCATTGTCACTCACAATATGCAACAAGCTGCACGGGCTAGTGATTATACCGCCTTCTTCTATTTGGGCGATTTAATCGAGTACGATGAGACTGGGAAAATCTTCCAAAATGCCCAGCTACAATCTACAAGTGATTATGTATCAGGACGTTTTGGTTAGGAGGAAGTCATGACAGAACCTATTTTAAGTGTGAAAGACTTATCCGTTTACTATGGTAAAAAGAAAGCCCTCAACAGTGTTTCATTAGACTTTTACCCTAATGAAATTACTGCTCTCATTGGACCATCGGGATCTGGAAAATCGACTCTTTTACGGTCTATCAACCGGATGAATGACCTAAATCCTGAAGCCAGTTTGACAGGTTCTATCGTTTACGATGGACATGAGGTCTACAGTCCTCGGCGGGATACAGTAGAGTTGCGTAAGGAAATCGGAATGGTCTTCCAACAACCGAATCCCTTCCCGATGACCATTTATGAGAATGTCGTTTATGGTCTTCGGATTAAAGGGATTAAGGACAAAGAAGTCTTGGATGAAGCTGTGGAATCATCTCTGAAAGGGGCTTCTATCTGGGACGAGGTCAAAGATCGTTTGCACGATTCTGCGCTTGGTTTATCTGGTGGACAACAACAGCGGGTCTGTGTGGCTCGGGTCTTGGCAACCAGTCCAAAAATTATTTTGTTGGATGAACCTACATCTGCCCTGGATCCAATTTCTTCCGGAAAAATTGAAGAGACTCTCTTTGGTTTGAAGGATCAGTATACTTTGCTTTTGGTTACTCGGTCTATGCAACAGGCATCTCGGATTTCTGATCGAACTGCCTTCTTCCTTGATGGCAATTGTCTGGAATATAGTTCAACTAAAGACATGTTCCTCAACCCGCAACACAAGGAGACGGAAGATTACATTACAGGTAAATTTGGATAGGAGTTCATATGTTACGTACACAATTTGAAAATGAATTAGAAAAACTACACAATCAGTTTTATGCGATGGGAACCGAAGTTCTATCTCAGATTAACCGGACTGTGCGTGCCTTCGTCACTCACGACCGTGAATTGGCTCGTGCCGTCATTGAAGATGACGCAGACGTCAATAAGTATGAAATTAAGTTAGAAGAAAAATCACTGGAGATTATCGCTCTCCAACAACCTGTTTCACAAGATTTGCGGACAGTTATTACGATTCTAAAAGCATCCAGTGATATTGAGCGTATGGGAGATCACGCGGTATCCATCGCTCAAGCAACGATTCGTGTAAAAGGCGAAGTTCGGATTGAAGCTGTTGAGCAAGAAATCAACAAAATGGGGAAAAAAGTCAAGGAATTTGTAGAAGCGACTTTAGACCTTTATCTCAAAGGAGATGTTGACTCCGCTTATAAGGTTGCGGCGATGGATGAAGAAGTAAATGATTATTTCAAAAAAATCCAAGAATTGGCAACAGAAGAAATCAAACACAATCCAGAAGCCATTGTGGCAGGTCGGGATTATTTCCAAGTGATTAGCTACCTTGAACGAATTGGTGACTATGCTAAAAACGTTTGTGAGTGGGTTGTTTACTTGGAAACAGGTGAAATTGTTGAATTATAATCTTCACTGAAAATCAAAACGAACCTGATAAGGTAGTGTTTGACTTTTGAGGAGTATAAGACGAAAGCTAGGAAGGTGATGATTCCTAGCTTTTTCGTTTGCAAAAAGCAAGAGCAATGGTACAATTTTAGTATGAGTACAGAATTAATTGAGAATAAATTGGCGCTGCTACCGACAAGTCCTGGTTGTTACCTTCATAAGAATCAACAGGGAACCATTATCTATGTCGGTAAAGCCAAGAATTTACGAAATCGTGTTCGTTCTTATTTTCGAGGGAGTCATGACACGAAGACGGAGGCCCTCATTTCTGAAATTGCTGATTTTGAATTTATTGTTACGGAATCCAATATCGAAGCCCTCCTTCTTGAAATCAATCTGATCAAAGAAAATCGTCCTAAGTACAATATCATGCTCAAGGATGATAAGTCCTATCCGTTTATAAAAATTACAAATGACTATTATCCTCGCCTGATTACCACTCGGCAGGTTAAAAAAGATGGAGCCATGTATTTTGGGCCCTATCCAGATGTGGGAGCGGCTAATGAAATAAAGAAACTCCTGGATCGCATTTTTCCCTTTAAAAAATGTAGTAATCCAGCTGATAAGGTTTGCTTTTATTACCATCTCCACCAGTGTGATGCCCATACTGTAACAGGTTATGACCATCAGCATTTTATGGACATGGCCCAAGAAGTGTCAGACTTTTTAAAGGGGCAGGATGATAAAATTTTGAATGAGCTAAAAGACAAAATGGAGCTTGCGGCTCAAGATTTGGAATTTGAGCGGGCTGCTGAGTATCGAGATCTCTTACAAGCGATTGCTACCTTGCGGACTAAACAACGGGTGATGGCCAAAGATTTGCAAAATAGGGATGTCTTTGGTTATGCTGTTCACCAAGGCTGGATGTGTGTACAAGTCTTTTTTGTTCGCCAAGGCAAGCTTATTGAAAGGGATGTCAGCCTTTTTCCTTATTACAATGATGCTGAAGAGGATTTCTTGACGTATTTAGGACAGTTTTATCAGGAGGCGAATCATCTGATTCCGAATGAAATCCTGCTGCCCATCGATGTGGATTTGGAATCTGCTCAAGCCTTGGTCGACACCAAAATTCGCCAACCTCAAAGGGGAGAAAAGAAACAGCTGGTCAGTCTCGCAAGCAAAAATGCGCGAGTCTCGCTCCAGCAAAAATTTGATCTACTGGAAAAGAATTTTGAGAAAACCCAAGGGGCTGTCGAAAATCTGGGGCGCGAATTGGGGATTTCAACCCCTTACCGCATTGAAGCCTTTGATAACTCCAATATTATGGGGACAAGTCCGGTCTCTGCCATGGTGGTTTTTGTCAATGGAGTGGCCAGTAAAAAGGATTACCGTAAATACAAGATTAAAACGGTTAAGGGCCCGGACGATTATGCTAGTATGCGAGAAGTGCTCAGGAGACGGTATAGTCGGGTGATTCGTGAAAACCTTCCACAACCGGATTTGATCATCATGGATGGAGGGCAAGGTCAGGTATCGGTGGCAAAAGAAGTGGTCCACGGTGAGTTGGGGCTCTCTATCCCGATTGCGGGATTAAAGAAAAATGACCGCCATCAAACTCATGAACTACTTTTTGGGGACCCGCTAGAAATTGTGGAGCTTGGACGGCAGTCACAAGAATTTTTCCTCTTACACCGCATTCAGGATGAGGTTCATCGTTTTGCCATCACCTTTCATCGCCAAGTTCGGAGTAAAAATTCTTTCTCATCTAGACTGGATGGTATAGAAGGTCTGGGGCCAAAACGGAAGCAAGCTCTTTTGAAACATTTTAAAAGTATTCCCAAAATTCAGGCAGCTAGTCTGGAGGAAATTCAGTCTCTTGGAATCCCTCAAGCCGTTGCCCAACGCGTTAAGGAGAGATTAGCGGATAAGGAAGAGGGAAAAGAAGGCTAAACTTTCAAAAGTCCATCATTCATCCTGGAAGGATCCCCATAGTTTTGAAAGAAGTGGTAGAATAGAAAGCAAAGGAGAAGTATATGGTTACAGTAGATTTTCAAAAAGAAGTTGAATTGCGTAAAGAAGATTTACTCAAGGACTTGGTTAGTCTCTTGGAAATTAACTCTGAGCGCAGAGATGATCTAGCGGATGCGGAGCATCCATTTGGACCAGGTCCAGTGGCAGCACTTAAGCATTTCCTTGCTTTAGCAGAACGAGATGGTTATCCAACCTTAAACGTTGATAACTATGCTGGTCATTTTGAGTATGGTGAAGGTGAAGAAGTTCTTGGGATTTTTGCCCATATGGACGTTGTTCCAGCTGGAAGTGGTTGGGAAACGGATCCTTATAAACCCGTTGTCAAAGATGGTCGTCTTTATGCACGTGGATCTAGTGATGATAAGGGACCTACCATGGCTTGTTATTATGGTTTGAAAATTATTAAGGAACTTGGGCTTCCAACTTCTAAAAAAGTGCGTTTTGTAGTTGGGACAGATGAGGAATCTGGATGGGCAGACATGGACTATTATTTTGAACATGTCGGACTTCCAGAACCAGACTTTGGATTTTCTCCGGATGCTGAATTCCCCATTATTAATGGTGAAAAAGGAAATATCACAGCCTATCTCCATTATGATGGCCAACAGGAAGAAGGGCTCCAACTGCTTTCCTTTACTGGGGGACTCCGTGAGAACATGGTGCCAGAAGCTGCCAAGGCGGTGATTAAAGCTGCACCGGAGTCTATGGTTCAAGAATTCAACAATTATTTACACGAAGTCGGCTTGAAGGGGCAAACTCGGGAGCTTGAGGCCGGCCTAGAATTGGAACTAATTGGAAAATCTGCTCACGGTGCCTCACCACATCTGGGGATTAATGGAGCTACCTATTTGGCAGCCTTCTTGTCCGACTATCCATTCACAGGAGCTGCTCAAGCTTATTTGGATTTAGCTGGCCGTATTTTGAAAGATGATCATGATGCGCGTGCTCTTGGATTGGACTTCGTGGATGATCGTATGGGAGCTCTTTCCATGAATGCGGGTGTTTTCCGGTTTGAAAAAGATTCAGACCAGAGTCAAATTGCTCTAAACTTCCGTTACCCACAAGGGATGACACCAGAAAGGATCCAAGAAAAATTGGCAGAGGTATCTGGTGTAGAGGTGACGCTTTCCCAGCATGGTCACACACCTCACTATGTGCCTGCTGAAGATCCACTCGTTCAGACCCTGCTTGCAGTTTATGAAAAACACACTGGTCTGAAAGGACATGAAAAAGTAATTGGTGGTGGAACCTTTGGACGTCTCTTGAAACGCGGTGTAGCCTATGGAGCTATGTTCCCTGGCTATATCGACACCATGCACCAAGCCAATGAATTTATTGAAGTGGAAGATCTCTTCCGTGCCGCAGCCATTTATGCTGAGGCTATCTATGAATTGATTCGTTAATTTTTTAGGAGATATAGTCTTTTAGTTAATACTTAACCAACTTCAAAATCGGAATACTCGAAAAATTTCAAAGAGATAACTCGAAAAGCCGATGATGGTAGAACTAAAGTTCACCGAAGAGGCTTGACAACGTCAGAATTTGAAATTTATACTCGAAACAGTTCGAAATCTGAAACGAATTTTAATCCAGAAATTGGATTAAAATTTATAGGTAATGAAGCAAGCATCGCTTGCCATCAATCCGATGAAGACAGTACTTAGGGTTCGGCGAAGAAGATTATAGTTTTTTAGATTATAAACTGTATGTGACATACTATTTTTATGGCATACGGAATTGATTTTAGAAAACGTGTCCTTGAATATGTTAAAGAGGGACATACACGTAAAGAGACAGCAGCTTTATTTAATATAGTCTTTTAGTTTGCTTTTAGTACAAGGCAGCGAGTCGCAGACAGTACTGAAGTACGGCAAGACGAGCTAACACAGTAACAAAAGATAAACTAAAAGAGTGTAACACATTCAGATTTTGAAATGTAATGAGTATGAATGAGTATAGGTATAAAAGAGTATACAATAACAGCCAGCCCAAACGGACTGGCTGTTATTGCTGTTTATAGAGATGGTAGGCGAATTCGTCTACCTTTTTTTTGTTTTTCTTGGAGAGTTTAAGGTAGATGTTAAAAATATCTTTGGGATCAATCAGATAGGTATCTTCAACTGATAAAATCTTTGACAACTGTAAAACTTGTTGGTAGGTTGGGATTTGTGCTCCCGATTCCCATTGGGCATACAAAGAACGAGGAATTGCCAGGATTTGATAGATATCTTCTTGGCGAAGGTTCAATTCTAAGCGACGTTTTTTTAATTTTTTACTATCAAACATTGACCGGCTCCTTCATATGTAATTGCCCTTACTATATCAAAATTTAAAAGTAAAAACAATGAAAACTAGGATAATTTAGAAAAAAGGATTGTAGTTTTTTTCGTGACCGATGGTAGTATTATCCCCATGACCTGGAAAGACCTGGTAGTGGTCGGGAAGTGAAAAGAGTCGCTCCCGAATGGAGCTCAGCAGGATCTGCTGATTCCCAGTAGGGAGATCCCAACGTCCCACGGTCTCCTTAAAGAGACAGTCTCCAGTCAAAACAGCATTTTCCGCTTCCCATACCAGGGAAACTCCACCAACTGAATGTCCAGGAGTTGCTAGGATTTTAAAAGAAAAGTCTTCCAAGTTGAGTAGCTGTCCGGTTTCGAAGTAGCATTCAGCCGGTCGGCAAACAATATCTGGAAGGTCTTGGTGACGGGCTAAACCGGACAAATTTTTGATAGGGTCCATTAACCAGTCAGCTTCGAGAGGGGAAACATAAACTGGCGGTCGGTCATAAGCCTCCCGAATTGTCTCTAATGAAAAAATGTGATCATAATGAGTGTGGGTGAGAAAGATGGCGATGAGAGATTTGTCGATGGCCTTTAATTTGGCGTGAATGGTTTCCAAGTCATTTCCAGGGTCTACCAAAATAAGCGCAGTTTCCGATTCTAGATAATAGGTATTTTCTCCAGCAAGTGGATTAAAGGATTGATGAATTGGCATAGGAACTCCTTTCACTATAAGTATATCATGCTTAGTAAAATTCTAACTGAAGAAAGAATAGAAAACCGAACAACTTAGAAAATTTTGACCAATTTAGTGTCTACTGCTATAATGTTTTAAGTAGAAAAATGAAAGATGGAGGAAGAGAATGAACACTCTACCAAATTGTCCAAAATGTAACTCCGAATATGTCTACGAAGATGGCATTCTGTTGGTCTGTCCTGAATGTGCTTACGAATGGGATCCAAACGCTGAAGTAGAGGAAGGAATTGTTGCTCTTGATGCTAACGGAGTGAAGTTGGCTGATGGTGATACCGTAACGCTAATCAAAGACTTAAAAGTTAAAGGGGCTCCGAAAGATTTAAAACAAGGAACCAAGGTTAAGAATATTCGCTTGGTTGAGGGCGACCACAATATTGACTGTAAAATTGATGGTTTTGGCGCTATGAAGTTGAAATCTGAGTTTGTGAAAAAAGTTTAATGGCTGCTCGAACAAAATTCATCCTTGGTTATCGATTGCTCTTATTAATTCTTTCATCAATTGGAATTAGTCTGGAACTCTTTGAAGATGGCTGGGGCATGTTGCTTTACTATACAGTTCTGTCCAATATCCTAGTTTGGGTCTTTCTGTATTATACACTTTGGACCTGGCGTAATAGTCGGACACAAGAATTTTACCGGGTTAAAGCTGGTGTGACCATGGCTATTTTAATCACTTTTGTGGTTTACCATGTACTTTTATCACCATCGGTTGACCCAGAGGATTTCTATACTCTTAAAAATCTCTTGGTTCACTATCTGGTTCCCCTAGCATTTGTTGTGGATACCTTGGTTTGGGATCGAGGTCGCCAATATCGCTTGGTGGATCCTTGGATTTGGACCTCGTTTCCAATTTTCTATCTAGCTTTTGCCTTACTGAATGGTTTGATCTTGAAATGGCCGATTCCTGGCGCTGATCATAGTCCGTTTGCTTATTTCTTTTTGGATGTTACGGAGTATGGCTGGACCTATGTGCTTCAGTATGCAGCGATTATTTTTGTAGCCTACCTCCTCGTAGGTTATCTCTTATTTGCTGTTAAAAATAAAATTTGGCAAAAATCCGGCAAGATTGGCTAACTTCTTGCAAAAAGGATTAAAAGATGCTACTCTAGTTTAAGAAAAATTTCCTTTAATTCTGTCCTGTGAGGCAGGCAAGGAGAGTCGAATGGAAGAAACTGGGTGCAGTTTATTTTGTAGAACCTCCTTGAATAAGGAGGTTTTTAGTTTTAGAAAAAAAGGAGAATGGAGATATGCGGGTCAAGGAAGTGGTCGATGATGTGACGCTAAAACGTGCGATCACACGAATCATCTATGAAATTATGGAACGCAATAAGGATTTAGACCAAGTTGCCTTGGTAGGCATCAAACGCAGGGGCGTTTATTTGGCTAAGCGGATTCAAGAACGCTTGGAACAGTTGGAAGGGATTCAAATTCCTCTAGGTGAACTGGATACCAATCCTTTTCGAGATGATCAAAAGGGAGGAGAAGACACCTCTCATATTCCATTTGATGTTGATAAACGGAATATTATTTTAGTGGATGATGTTCTGTACACAGGGCGAACCATTCGAGCGGCTATCGATGCCCTCATTAGTCGTGGTCGGCCAAACAAAGTCTCATTAGCTGTTTTAGTGGACCGCGGACATCGTGAACTTCCGATTCGACCGGACTATGTTGGCAAAAATATTCCAACCAGTTCCAAAGAAAAGATTTCTGTTCAATTAACAGAGCTAGATGGACAAGACTGTGTCTTGTTGAGCGAAGGTGAGTAAGAGTGTCCCAGCTTTCAAAAACAGTTGTCTTGATTACAGGTGCTTCGAGTGGAATTGGGGAGGCTACTGCTAGAAAATTAGCCCAGCAATCCAATTTTTCCTTGGTCCTAGTAGCAAGGAACCAGCAAAAATTAGAAACGCTTGCTGAAGAATTAAGAACTCACAGTTCTGTGGATGTTATGGTTTATCCTTTAGATTTGACCAAACTGGAATTGATCCCAGCAATGGTTGAAGCGGTATTGAATCGATTGGGGCGCTTGGATGTGGTTTTACAGGTTGCGGGCGCAGGAGATTTCAAACCAGCTATAGACATAAATCTGGAAGAAGTAGTGAATCAGTTTCAACTGAATACCCTATCAGGGATTATCTTGTCCAAAGCTGCTGGTCAACAGATGGTAAAGCAGGGCAATGGTAAGCTTCTCATTGTGGCCTCCATGTCCGGTAAATTACCAACTCCTCAGTCCTCAGTCTATGCTGCTAGTAAGAGTGCAATAAATACCTATGCTGCAGCCTTGGGGATGGAGTTAGAGTCTTCTGGAGTCGCAGTAACGGTTGTGAATCCCGGACCTGTTCGGACACCCTTTTTTGATCATAGTTCAACGATGCAGGACTACATTCAACATGTAGATCGCTTTGCAATGGATGTCAATCAGGTGGCTCAGAAGTTAGCGAATTTGGTTTTAAAAACTGGTTCCATGCCAAGAGAGGTAAATATGCCGTTTACCATGCGATTGGCATATTGGGGACATCGCTTTTTTCCAAACTTAGCTCGCTGGTTGACCATGCGTTTTGCTAATTTTAAATAAAAACTACGAATGAATTAAATGGGAGGAGGTAAGTGATGACAAAAAGATTGTTGATTTTAGAAAATGGTCAAGTCTTTGAAGGGCGACCTTTAGGGGCTGAACAGGATGTCACCGGCAGGATTGTTCTGTCTAATCATACAAGTGGCCATCAGGAAATTATTTCGAATCAAACCTATAGTGGTCAGCTTTTAGCTTTCACTTATCCACGAGTGGGTAATTCAGGCTTTTATCGGGAGTTAGATGAATCCCTCCAACCTTCCTGCCGGGCTGTGATTGTATCGGATTATCGACACAAGAGCTCATTTTGGAAACAAAAACAAGATTTAGATGCCTACCTTAAAGGAAAGGGCATTACCGGAATTCAAGGAATTGACACTCGGGCTTTGGCTCGCATCTTACAAAAGGAAGGTCCTTTAAAAGCTACCATCGCAGATGAAGGTGATAGCCTGCACCATCTGTTGGACCAGTTGGTTGCGACTGTTCTCCCCAAAGATGATGCTAGACAAGCTTCAACTCGGGCCCCCTTTCCCGTACCAGGAGTAGGGAAAAACATCATTCTCTTGGATTTTGGGGTTAAACATGCCCTACTTCGGGAGTTTTCCAAACGTGATAGTAACATCATTGTCCTACCATTTGATACCCCATTGGATAGAATTCACAACTACCAACCAGATGCGATTGTTCTTTCCAGTGGACCAGGTGACCCCCGTTATTTGGCTACGAATGAATTATTGGCTACATTGAGAACCCTTCAGGACCAATATCCGATTCTAGCTGTAGGTTTAGGTCACCTGCTCCTCTCATTAGCCAACCAAGCAGAGCTTGAAGAATTGGCTCATGGAATTACGGGCAGGCATGCTCTGTATGAATCTCTTACAAATCAAGTGTTGATTGCGGACTACCATCATCAGTATCCTATTAAAAGAGAGAATTTTCCCGAGCAGCTCTTCGCGACACATGTAACCTTAGATCAAAAATATGTGATC
Source organism: Streptococcus sp. NLN76 (assembly GCF_015686645.1). Lineage (NCBI taxonomy): Bacteria > Bacillati > Bacillota > Bacilli > Lactobacillales > Streptococcaceae > Streptococcus > Streptococcus sp. NLN76. Next base: position 51,972 of record NZ_JADPMS010000001.1, read on the forward strand.
GGATATCGCCATCGTCGAAGACCAGTCTTATCGGTTCAGTTTTCACCAGAAGGTTCTCCGGGTCCTCATGATTTTATCTATTTGCTGGATGAATTCTTCACACTACTGGATCAAGGAGGTCGTTCAGAATGAAACTTGTTTTGACACCTAGTGAATTAAATCAGAATCAGGAGCGGACCCTCAATCGTCTCCTACAAAAAAATAAAAACTGGATTCACCATGCTTTTAGGGATTTAGAATCCCTTTTGGCTACATTGGTGGAAAATCCTGAGTACACTATTTTCCCGCTGTTTTTGGATCGTGAACTTATCGATCTCCTAATTGAAGTTCAAAAACAAGAAGCTTGGATGCAAATGAGATCAAGATGGCATAGTTATCCTGCTGCTTCCTTAGAATATCTTTTGCATGCAGAGCTCTTCCAGTCTCAATTGAAACAATTAGGACTGAATATGACCAATAGTCAATTGGTTTATGGCTGGGAAGATATACAGGATCGGATGCAGGAATTGACTTTTCCCGTCTTGCTTCGGGATTCCTTACAAATGCATGGCCAGGAACCGATAACGGTTGGAAATATAGAAGAGCTTCAAACTGCTTACGAATATTTCCAGGATTTGGTATTACCCCTCCCCTATTATCTGGAGAGTCCAATGAAAGGTTTGAGAGAAGTCGAGTTAGTACTGGTTCGTGATTCTTATGATTCCAGCTTTATCTTGGGGACCGCGGAGCATATTGAACCTGTTGGTCTGCACAGGGAAGATGCGACCATTGTATTTCCAGCTCAAACCTTGTCAGATTCAGATATTCAGTTTTTACGGAATTATTCGATTCGTTTGGCCCGAGGCTTGCGTTTACAAGGGCTGATCTCTTTACGCTTTGCTTGGAATCCACAGAAGCAGCAGGCTTTTCTTCTACAAGTTGGACTGGGATTAAATGATAGTGCTTTGATGATGAGCCAAATTTTACGCTTACCCATGGCAGAATTGATGCTGCACATTTTGGAAGGGAATCCTGTTCAAAGTATGCCAGGTTGGAAGGCTGGAGAACCGGTCATGGACTATTTGGTGGCTCGGTTCCCCTTGGATTTTAGCCAAGACCATTTAGCTGATGGAGCACTCCGACGACAATCAACTGGACAGTTTTATGCCTATGCTCGAAATTTGGAAGCCAGCTTGCTCAAAGGATTGGCTGTTTTAGAAGCACGGATGGATTTTCCACTGGAGCGATTGAGTGAAGAGGATTTAATTGATCATTTGGTTCGACAGCAGTCAGACCGCTTGCTGTATCTTCTTGAGGGGCTTAGACGTGGCCTTTCGGTTTCCTATATCCAAGGCTTGACGCATATAGATCCTCTTTTTTTAGAGGCCTTACAATCTGTCGTTGAGTTGGAAAAAGAACTGGTTCAAAAGTCAAGAGATTTAGAATTGCTTCGACAAGCAAAGGCAGCAGGTCTATCGGATCTCCGCATTGCTAAATTATGGAATGAATCAGAAGAGGCTATTTGGCAGTTGCGGGTTTCAGAGGGCATTCTTCCTACCTATAAGGAAATTGAAGGTTGGATTGGGTTTGCTGTAGCCTATTATTCGAGCTATGAAATGGAGAACGAAGCCCAACAAAATGTGCATCCAAGCACAGTCTTCCTGTATTCCGATCAGAACCCTTGGTTGGGACAGGAATTATGGAAGGAATCCATCTTAGTCGGTAGCAATAGTCCTTTGGAAGCGGGAATGAAACAGTATCTAGAACCACTGATTCCTGAGCTCATTGACCAGGTTCTATTACTGGAGGATCCAGACAAACTCTATGGAAGTCCTGAAATTCGCAGCCTGAATCTACGTAATTTCTACACCCGTACAGGATTCGATTAAAAAATTAAAAGCTGTCAAGAAAAAAACTTGACAGCTTTTTGAGAAGGTGTTAGAATAGCTATTGTTGAGTTTCCTTAACACAAAGAAAAAGTTTAGAAAAGAGAATTTATAAAATGGCAGTTAAAATTCGTTTGACTCGTATGGGTTCTAAAAAGAAACCTTTTTACCGTATCAATGTTGCAGATTCACGTGCTCCACGTGATGGACGGTTCATCGAAACAGTTGGAACTTACAACCCACTTGTTGAAGAAAACCAAGTGACTCTTAAAGAAGAGCGCGTTTTGGCATGGTTGGCTGATGGAGCACAACCATCTGATACAGTGCGTAACATTCTTTCAAAAGCTGGAATCATGAAGAAATTCCACGAGTCAAAACTCTCTAAATAATAAAGGTTAGCTTATGGACACGATTGAAAATCTCATTATTGCGATTGTGAAGCCACTGATTTCACATCCAGACCACTTAACCATTCGTATCGAGGATACGCCTGAATTTCTGGAGTACCATTTGGATTTACATCCGTCGGATGTTGGTCGGGTAATCGGTCGGAAAGGGCGGACGATTTCAGCGATAAGGACGATTGTTTATTCGGTCCCAATCGATTCAAAAAAAGTTCGGATTGTGATTGATGAACAAGAGTGATCTTGTTACTTGGAGTCGTTCGAACTTTTGAAGAAGCTAAGACTACTGGGGCCCTGGTCCCAGTTTTTTATTTTAATTGGAGAGTTAGATGGAGTATTTAAACGTAGGTACCATTGTCAATACCCAAGGTTTACAAGGGGAGATGCGGGTGCTATCTGTTACGGATTTTGCAGAAGAGCGGTTTAAAAAGGGAAGCCAATTGGCCTTGTTTGATCCTCAGGATCAGTTCGTTCAAATGGTAGAGATTCACAGTCACCGTAAGGCTAAGCAGTTTGATATTATCAAATTTAAAGGCATGTATCATATTAATGATATTGAAAAGTACAAGACTTATCAGTTGAAAATTGCGATAGAAGTCCTGAGTGATTTGGAAGAAGGTGCCTTCTACTACCATGAAATTATTGGTCTCCCTGTCTATGAAGGAAATCAACTGCTTGGAACCATCAAGGAAATCCTTCAGCCGGGTGCCAATGATGTTTGGGTCGTAAAAAGAAAAGGGAAGAATGATTTGCTATTACCTTACATTCCACCAGTAGTCCTAGAAGTGGATTTAGAAGCTGGAAAAATAGTCGTTGAAGTTCCGGAAGGATTGGACGATGAGAATTGATATTTTAACCCTTTTTCCAGAAATGTTTTCGCCTTTGGAGCACTCTATAGTCGGTAAGGCACGAGAAAAAGGCTTGCTAGACATGAATTATCATAATTTCCGGGAAGCGGCAGAAAAAGCTCGTCATGTAGATGACGAACCTTATGGGGGAGGACAAGGAATGTTACTCCGAGCCCAACCAATTTATGATGCCATTGAAGGTATCCAAGGTCGTGAACAAGCACGAGTCATCCTTTTAGATCCTGCAGGTCGTTCTTTTGATCAAGTTTATGCGGAAGAGTTATCCAAAGAAAAACAACTGATTTTTATTTGTGGTCACTATGAAGGTTATGATGAGCGGATTAAACCGTTAGTGACAGATGAAATCTCTTTGGGGGATTATGTCTTAACAGGGGGAGAACTAGCGGCCATGACGATTATTGACGCGACAGTTCGTCTGGTTCCACAAGTTATTGGGAAGGAATGTAGTCATACAGATGATAGTTTTTCTTCAGGTCTTTTGGAATATCCCCAGTACACACGTCCTTACGATTTCCGAGGGATGACAGTTCCAGACGTTTTAATGAGTGGTCACCATGAGCGTATACGGCAATGGCGTCTTTTTCAAAGTTTGAAAAAAACAAAAGAAAGGCGGCCGGATTTACTTCAAGACTATACGCTAACCAAAGAGGAGGAGCGATTTTTACAGTTAATTGAAGAAAATCGTGATATTGATGAATTCTTTAAGTAAAAAAGCTTGACAGCAGTAGCAGACTCCTGTATAATATAATAGATTTTAACTTGAAGGGAGTGAGATGGAATGTCAAAAACAGTGGTACGTAAGAATGAATCATTAGATGATGCACTTCGTCGATTCAAGCGTGCGGTTACTAAAGCTGGTACTCTTCAAGAAACACGTAAACGTGAATTCTATGAAAAACCTTCTGTAAAACGTAAACGTAAATCAGAAGCAGCTCGTAAACGTAAGAAATTCTAATAGTGAAAGCAGTCCAGTCGGATTGCTTTTTTCTACTATTTTAGATATCCTTGAAGGAAGACCTATTCGTTCAAAAGAGATTATTCAACATAGTTGGATGTCTAAAGGACGTTTACACCAAAATTATTACTCGAAACAGCTCGAAATCTGAAAAGGCAATCCGATGAGGACAGAACTGAGGGTTCGGCGAACAGGATTAACATAGTCAGATTTTGAAATGTAATGAGTATAAAATACATTTCAAAACCTACTTTGCATGCTGATAAATTCCCTGGATTCACTGAAATCAAACATGGAGATTTAGATTTTGTGCTTTATAAAATCTGAGTAGAAAAAGGCTGAGACGTCTGTCTCAGCCCTCTATGATGATTATTTTTTCTCAAGTAGCGCTTTGATATCTTGAAGCAATTCAACTTCTGTTGGACCAGCAACTTCAGCTTCCTCTTCTTTAGCTCCGATAGATTGAGCTTTCTCAACAGCTTTAACAACGAAGAAGAGAACAGTACCGATAATTAAGAAGTTAATGATAGCACTTAGGAAGCTACCATATGCAACGCCGTTCCAAGTAAGTTCAGCGATTTTCTCAACTTGAGCAGCTTTCAAAGCAGGGTTCAAGAAGATTGGTGTCAAGACATCTTCTACCAAAGAAGTAATGATCTGTCCGAAAGCAGCCCCGATAATCACAGCCACAGCAAGGTCAACAATATTTCCACGTAGGAGGAAATCTTTCAATTCTTTTAACATAAGAATCTCCATTCTTTTATTTGATACGAATACATTATAGCTAAGTAAGATTAAAAAGACAATGGATTTGCTTGATTTTTTTTAGGGGAAACTAGAAACGGCTTGTTTTACAAAAGTGGTTATTTAGGATAAAATGAAGGAATAATAACCGGAAGGAGGGGACATGGTTTCAACGCAAGATATTCAAGATTTAAAGAGTCGTGTGAACATTGTGGATGTCATCGGAGACTACCTTCCTTTGACCAAGGCTGGTCGTAATTATCTAGGACTTTGTCCTTTTCATGGAGAAAAAACACCTTCCTTTAACGTGAACCAGGAAAAACAATTTTACCATTGTTTTGGTTGCGGCAAGTCAGGAGATGTCTATCGGTTTATTGAAGAGATTGATGGAATTCCCTTTATGGAGGCAGTGGCCAAAGTAGCTCAGTTTAATGGCGAAACCATGGACATTGCTCCCTCTAGACAGGTTCCAGCTAAGAAACCTTCAGTTGAAGGAGACTTGATAGCCTTACACCAAGAAGCTGCGACTTTTTATCAAGCCATTTTACTGACATCTACGATGGGGAAAGAAGCTCTAGCTTATTTGGAATCGCGGGGATTAAGCCGCAAGGATATTGAATATTTTGGAATTGGATTAGCGCCTGCTAGAGGAGGGTTTCTTTATGACCGGGTGGTTCAAAAGTTTGATTTTCCGGAAGACCGCTACTTAGATTCTGGTCTCTTTCATATTGAGCAGAACCGCTTAGTTGATTCCTTCCATGACCGAATTATGTTTCCCTTGACCAATATTAAGGGACAAGTTATTGGTTTTTCAGGCCGCATTTTTGGAAACCAATCTGATCAACAGGCAAAGTACAAAAATAGCAGACGGACCAAGATTTTTAATAAGAGTTTTGAATTCTACCACTTGGATCAGGCTCTCCCTCATATTAAAAAAAGCAAAGAAGTTTACCTGATGGAAGGCTTTATGGATGTCATCGCTGCCTACCGTTCCGGTGTTCGAAATGTCATCGCAACCATGGGGACAGCCCTGACATCTGAACATGTCCAACGCTTACGGGCCTATAATCCTTCTGTGATTCTGGCCTACGATGGAGATAATGCTGGACAGGCAGCTATTGAGAAAGCAATTCAGGAATTAAAAGGCTTTCCAGTTGAAGTTGTACGCTTTTCTCAAGGTATGGATCCAGATGAATTTCTCCAAGCCCATTCTTCAGAAGAGTTACGAACCTGTCTTGAGGAAACGCGTATGGATGCCCTTGAGTTTCTGATGGACTATTACCGTCCGTCCAATCTTCAGGGAGTTCAGGCTCAATTGGCCTATGTAGAGCGATTGGTTCCTTATATTGCAGCTTTAACCTCGGATTTATTGAGGGAAGTTTATATCAGGAAACTGACCCAAGAGGCTTCTGCTTTTGACCAAGTGCAGGTGGAGCAGATGGTTGCCCAGGCTCGTGTGCAAGTAGCAGCCGGATCCGCAAATCAGGTTCGTATCGCTCCTGTAGAGGTGCAGGTCCGTCTCCCTCAGAGCAGGTTGGCCCAAACCGAGAGGCAACTGCTTCATCGCTTAATCCACCATAGCTCCTTGTTAAATGAATTTCGCTTTTTAGAAAATTTTCACTTTGTTGAAAAGAATCATGAACAGCTCTATCAGCTATTGTTAGAGAAAGGGCAACTAACCAGCCAAGATTTGGGGGAAGCAACAGAAGAGATGAATCGCCTGTGGTACCAAATTCTAGAAATGAATTTACCTCCTCAAATTGGGGATGAGGAAATTGAACAATTAATGCAAACCCAAGAATGGGAAAAGCATAAACAAAAAAATAAAGAAATTGCCAAAAATATTCAAGCATCTGTGCAAATAGGTCAACATGACCAAGCTGCGATGGATTTAAATGAACTGATTGCCCAAAAAAGAAAAATGGAGTAAGGAATGGCTAAAAAACAAAAAGAAGTAACAACATTAGATGTTCAAATTGCAGAGTTTATTCGGAATCATAAGCTTTCCGGAACCGCAACCGATGAGGAAATTAATAGCTCCCTAATTATTCCGTTTAGTTTAGATGCAGACGGGATTGATAATCTTTTACAACGTATTCAGGATGCGGGTATCGCCGTAACTGACAAAGATGGAAATCCAAGTCAACGCGTATTGGCAGCTGAGGAAGAGGAGAAGGATTTGTCAGATGAGGAATTGCTGGGAAGTAATTCTGCCAAAGTCAATGATCCTGTCCGTATGTATTTGAAAGAAATTGGGGTAGTACCTCTTCTGACCAATGAAGAAGAACAAGAACTGGCTATCTTAGTTGAGCAAGGAGACCTAGAAGCTAAACAACGCTTGGCTGAAGCCAATCTACGTCTGGTTGTCTCTATTGCCAAACGCTATGTCGGTCGTGGCATGCAGTTCCTGGATCTGATTCAGGAAGGAAATATGGGCTTGATGAAGGCCGTTGATAAGTTTGACCATACCAAAGGTTTCAAATTCTCAACGTATGCGACTTGGTGGATCCGTCAAGCTATCACACGGGCGATTGCTGACCAAGCACGGACCATTCGTATCCCAGTCCACATGGTTGAAACCATCAACAAATTGGTTCGGGAGCAACGGACCTTGCTTCAAGAATTGGGACAGGACCCAACTCCAGAACAAATTGCTGAACGGATGGATATGACCCCTGATAAGGTCCGTGAAATCTTGAAAATTGCTCAAGAACCTGTATCTCTTGAAACCCCAATTGGTGAAGAAGATGATAGTCACTTGGGAGATTTCATTGAGGATGAGGTCATTGAGAACCCAGTTGATTATACAACTCGAGTTGTTCTTCGTGAACAATTGGATGAAGTCTTAGACACACTGACTGACCGCGAAGAAAACGTGCTTCGCCTTCGTTTCGGTTTAGATGATGGAAAAATGCGGACGCTCGAAGATGTTGGAAAAGTTTTCAATGTGACGCGTGAACGGATTCGTCAGATTGAAGCAAAAGCCTTGCGTAAACTTCGTCAACCTAGTCGTTCGAAGCCTTTACGTGATTTCATTGAGGATTAGGGAGTAACTATGTCTTATACAGAAGTAGAAGTAGAAGCAATTAAAACCAAGATCCTCCATGCCTTGGAAGACGTCATGGATCCGGAATTAGGAATTGATATTGTTAATCTTGGTTTGGTTTATGAAATCCGTTTTGATGGGGAATCTGGCCATACAGAAATTGATATGACCCTCACGACCATGGGCTGCCCCTTAGCTGACTTGTTAACTTCACAAATTTATGATGCCCTCAAACCAGTGGAGGAAGTTAAGAAGGTGGATGTTAAACTTGTTTGGTATCCAGCCTGGACCGTCGAAAAAATGAGTCGCTACGCGCGAATTGCTTTGGGAATTAAATAAAAAAATAAGAAAGTCGGAGTTTTCCGGCTTTTTTTGTCGCTAGATGTTGGGGGGTGTGATGCTAGCTTGTAATTGGAACCTTGCTTTCTATGACTCAAAACACAATATATAGTACGTTGTTCATATATTTCACTAGATATTGATTTTTGTTTTATGGAGTGATACACTAGTTCCAGTCATAAAAAGGAGGACCTTTAGATGAAGAATCGTGGAGACAAATTGCAAAACTTAATGGTGAAAAAACGTGATGGTCGATCGGTTCCTTTTGACTTTCAAAAGTTAACTCTAAGCCTCGAACGGAGTAATCATGACTTAGAGGACGCTCTATCACAGAAGGGTTTAACGAAAGTCCAGCAAGCTTTGGAAGAGCAGATTTCACAGTTGAAGTTGGATTTTATTTCTGTAGGAGAGCTACGACAATTGGTAGTAGAATTGCTCTTAAGGGAAAAACAAGAAGAACTTGTTGCTTTTTACCAAGCTTATGCTGAGAAAAAAGAGCAGGGGCGTTTAGCAGCCCTTGATATCAATCAGGCGATTCAGAAACTCTTAGTAAAAGATAGTCGTTTGGTGAATGAGAATGCCAACAAAGATGCGGATGTTTTTAATACTCAACGGGATTTGACTGCGGGGATTGTCGGAAAAGCAATTGGACTCAAGCTCTTACCCTCACATGTGGCAAATGCCCACCAAAAAGGGGACATCCACTTTCATGACTTGGATTATAACCCTTATACACCTATGACCAATTGTTGTTTAATTGATTTTGAAGGAATGTTGGCACAAGGGTTTAAAATCGGAAATGCAGAAGTTGAGAGTCCGAAATCGATTCAAACGGCGACGGCACAAATTTCCCAAATCATTGCCAATGTTTCTTCTAGTCAATATGGTGGCTGTTCTGCTGATCGGATAGATCAAATTCTGGCCCCCTATGCGGAACTGAATTATCAGAAGCATCTGAAAGAAGCCGAGAAATGGGTCAAAGAAGGAAAGGCAGAGGCTTATGCCCTGAAAAAAACGAAAAAGGACATTTACGATGCCATGCAGTCCCTGGAATATGAGATCAATACCCTCTTTACTTCTAATGGCCAGACTCCTTTTACCTCGCTTGGATTTGGCTTGGGGACATCTTGGTTTGAGCGAGAAATTCAAAAAGCTATTTTGCACATTCGCATACAAGGTTTGGGACGTGAGGGCCGCACCGCTATTTTTCCGAAGTTAATTTTTACCTTAAAGAGAGGCTTGAATCTTGAGCCAGGAAGCCCCAACTATGATATCAAAGGGTTGGCTCTTGAATGTGCTACAAAGCGTATGTATCCCGACATCCTCTCCTACGATAAGATTGTGGACCTAACCGGTTCCTTCAAAGTTCCTATGGGATGTCGGTCCTTTCTCCAAGGTTGGAAAGATGAACAGGGGAGAGAAGTGAATGCTGGACGGATGAACTTGGGAGTTGTGACTGTTAATTTTCCGAGAATTGCTTTAGAGACCCGAGGAGACAAGGAGGCCTTCTGGAAGCTCTTCGATGAGCGAATGGAACTTGCTAAAGATGCCCTCATTTATCGAATAGAGAGGGTTAAAGAGGCGAAGCCGGCAAATGCTCCCATCCTTTATCAATATGGTGCTTTCGGTCAACGCTTAAGACCAGAAGACTCGGTAGATCAGGTCTTTCGAAATCGTCGTGCTACTGTCTCTCTTGGCTATATTGGCCTCTACGAAGTAGCTAGTGTCTTTTATGGTGGGAACTGGGAGGGGAATGAGGAAGCCAAATCGTTCACACTGGACATTATTCGAAAGATGAAGTCATTGACCGAAACCTGGTCAGACGAGTACGGTTATCATTTTTCAGTTTATTCAACCCCATCTGAAAGCTTAACCGATCGCTTTTGCCGTTTGGATACTGAAAAATTCGGTCTCATTGAGAATGTGACCGATAAAGAATACTACACCAATAGTTTCCATTACGATGTGCGAAAGAACCCAACTCCCTTTGAAAAATTAGAGTTTGAAAAAGATTATCCAGCAGCTGGGGCGACAGGCGGTTTCATTCATTATTGTGAATATCCCGTTCTTCAACAAAATCCTAAAGCACTAGAAGCTGTTTGGGATTACGCCTATGATCGTGTTGGGTATTTGGGAACCAATACCCCCATTGACCGGTGTTATGCCTGTGGTTTTGCTGGGGATTTTGAGCCAACTGAGAAGGGCTTCCGTTGTCCCGCCTGTGGGATGACCGATCCAAAAATGGTAGACGTTGTGAAGCGAACCTGCGGATATTTAGGGAATCCCCAGGCTAGACCAATGGTCAGAGGACGACACAAGGAAATAGCGGCCCGGGTGAAGCATATGAACAGCTCCAGTCTGTAAGAGGGGGGAATTATATGAACAATCCAAAACCTCAGGAGTGGAAAAGTGAGGAACTTAGTCAAGGTCGTATCATGGATTACAAGGCTTTTAATTTTGTAGATGGAGAAGGTGTTCGCTGTTCCCTTTATGTGAGTGGCTGTCTCTTTCATTGTCCAGGTTGCTACAATGTAGCAACCTGGTCTTTCTCCGCTGGAGTTCCTTATACCCAGGAATTGGAAGAACAAATAATGCAGGACCTTTCCCAATCCTATGTTCAAGGACTAACCCTTTTAGGAGGGGAACCCTTCCTCAACACAGGAATCCTTTTACCTTTAGTCAAACGAATTCGAAAAGAACTTCCGACTAAGGATATCTGGTCTTGGACAGGCTATACATGGGAAGAGCTAGCCCTTGAAACACCTGACAAGTTAGAACTCTTGGAGTCTATCGATATTTTAGTGGATGGTCGCTATGATGCCAGTAAACGTGATTTGACTCTCCAATTTAGAGGATCCTCAAATCAGCGAATTATTGATGTACCCAAATCGTTAAAGGCAAACACGGTTATTCTTTGGGAAAATTTGAAACAGTAAAAGAAGGCCCACGGGTAAACTGTGGGCCTTCTTTTACAAACAAAAAAAGAGGGCACCCCTCTAAAACTGACGGAAGACATGGGATTCGAACCCACGCACGCTGTTACACGCCTACCGCGTTTCCAACACGGCCTCTTAAGCCTCTTGAGTAATCTTCCAAATCACTGACTTAATAAGTATACCACATTTTCAAACAGGTGCAAGCTTTTTTTCAAAAAAATGCTGGATGAGATTAAAGTTTTTTCTAGCTTTTCAGATAAAAGAGTGATATACTTATCAAGTAATGTTAGGGGTCGTTACGGATTCGACAGGCATTATGAGGCATATTTTGCGACTCATCGGCAGATGTAAAAATGCCAGTTAAATATAACTGCAAAAAATAACACTTCTTACGCTCTAGCTGCTTAATAACCAGCAGGCGTGACCAAGGTTTGATTGCTTGTGTTGAACTACGGTCTTATTATTAGCAAGCTACGATGGAAGTCAGCCTAGTACTTTCATAAGAGATTGATAGGCTCGCAGTGGCTTCACTTGAGCTATGTGTGGGGGAACTGTTAAATCAAAACATAGCCTATGGTTGTAGACAAATATGTTGGCAGGTGTTTGGACGTGGGTTCGACTCCCACCGGCTCCATTATAGGTTTTATAAATTTTTAAAACTTTTTATATATTACTAGAAATCTTGATTTATCAAGGTTTTTGTTTTTCTTTCATAAAACCTTCTTATTTGTTTTTGTAAGTTTAAAAAAAGTCAAACCCAGAAACTAAAAATCTACGTTGGAAGAAAACCTCTCTCCGAGATCATCTTTTGCCTGTATGCTGATATGGGTAAAGAGGTTCCTATTGGTTTCATATCAAAGTGTCCCAAAGGTGCTGGATTTACTTTAGGGTTCAAAAGTAGTTGTTCATTCTTTACTTTTAGGATATCGGAAATGAAAAGCAGGGATTTTCTTTTGTCCCTGCTTTTCATGTGTGCTGTATGTTAGGAGAGGTTGTTTTTCACGATGACTTTTAAGGCGTTTTCTCGGCTAGCGTTTTTAAAGGTATCATAGGCTTGGTCAAAGTCTGATAGGTTGTAGTGATGTGTTACTAGTAATTGAGGATCCATTTTCCCGGATTGAATGACTTTCAAGAGCATGTCAGTAGTGTTTGCACTAACTAAGCCAGTTGAAAGCGTAATATTTTTAATCCAGAGTTTCTCCAGTTCAAAATTGACGGGTTTGCCATGGACACCAGCATTCGCAATATGACCACCGATGGCTATAATTTTTTGACAAATATCAAATGTTTGAGGATAGCCAACACATTCGATGGCAACATCGACCCCACGTCCATCGGTTATCTCCAGAATCTGTTCTTGTATCTCTGTGATGTTACTGGATTGAATCGTAGTAGTGGCACCCATTTTCTGAGCTTGTTCTAGCCGATTGGTATCTAAGTCAATCATAATCAATTGAGCAGGTGAATAAAATTGGGCAGTGATTAGAGCAGCTAGTCCCACTGGGCCAGCACCGACAATTGCAACTGACTGGCCAGGTTTGATGTGGCCATCTAAGACTCCAATTTCAAAACCTGTTGGTAGAATGTCACTTAACATAACTAAAGCATCATCGGAAACTGTTTCTGGTGCATGGTAAAGGCTGTTATCGGCGTGAGGGATTCGAACATACTCTGCCTGTGTTCCATCAATGAGATGCCCTAGAATCCAGCCGCCATCTTCACAGTGAGCTTGAATGTTTTGTTTGCAGTAATAACATTTACCGCAAGAGGTGATACAGGAAATGAGGACTTTATCACCTACTTTAAAATTAGAGACTGCTGAACCAATTTCCTCTACAATACCGATTCCTTCATGTCCCAAAGTCGTACCTAAAGGAACTTCAGGAACATCTCCTCCGATAATATGTAAATCAGTTCCACAAATTGTAGTCTGAAGGATTTTAATAACTGCATCCGTAGCCTTTTGGACTTGTGGTACATCTTTTTCGATGAGAACGTTGTTGCCTTCTCCTTGATAAACCATTGCTTTCATAGGGAACCTCCAATTGATATTCTTAGTACCATTATATTGCAAACGCTATCATTTTTCAAAAGATATGAGGCTCTGACTTGTAATTTGTATAGTGAGCAAATATAGAAAAAGAGGCTGTGAATACCAGCCTCTTTTGGATTAGTGGGATACGCGTTTGCGGGCAGCTTTTTTACGGTTTTCTTCGATGAAAGCTGCTTTTTGTTCCTCAGGTTCAATGATGGTTTTGTGGACTGCGTAAACAGCTCCTGCAACAGCAGCTGCAGTTCCAAGGATTCCAGTCAAAAGACCTTTACCAAAATTGTTTGCCATAAGTCTATCTCCTTTTTCTGTGTTATAATATATGGTACAGAAAATGGAAGAATTTTTCAAGGAAAAAAATGAAAACCAAGTTAATTGTTATCATGGGGCCAACTGCGGTCGGAAAGTCTGCTCTGGGGATTGAGTTGGCTCAGAAATTTAATGGGGAGATTATCTCAGGGGATAGTCAACAGGTTTATCGTAGTCTGGATATCGGAACTGCCAAGGTTACTCGGGCTGAACAGGAATTGGTTCCCCATCATTTGTTGGATGTGAGAGAAGTCGATCAGGGGTATTCGGCTTTTGATTTTGTTCAAGAAGCTACAATCAAGATTGAAGAAATTGCCCAAAGAGGTGCCCTACCGATGATTGTAGGTGGGACAGGTCTCTATTTACAAAGTCTTCTGGAAGGGTACCATCTAGGAGGACAGTTGGATCAAGCGGCCCTCTTGGCCTATCGACAAGAACTTGAAGCTTTAGAAACGGAAGCTTTGTACGAGCTGGTAAATCAGAAGGGGATTTCGATTCGCGAAATCAATCGGCGTCGTGCCACCCGAGCGCTGGAGTTAGATAAGTTTGGTCAAGACTTGGTCAATCAGGAACAGGATTTTGAAGCCCTTTTGATTGCCTTGGATGATGATCGAGAGGTCCTGTACCAGCGGATTAACCAGCGGGTTGATGAAATGGTTGAGGATGGTCTATTAGAGGAAGCTCGTTGGCTTTATAACAACCATCCGCAAACTCAAGCAGCTCGTGGAATTGGCTACAAAGAGCTTTTTCCTTATTTTGAAGGAGAAACCAGCTTAGAATCTGCCCTTGATACTGTGAAGAAGAATACCCGTCATTTTGCCAAGCGGCAGTTGACTTGGTTTCGCAATCGCATGAAACCGAATTTCTTTCTGGTTTCGACACCAGACTTTAAAGATGAGATTCAGAAATTGGTCGAGGATTTTTTAAATGATTAATACGGAAAAAGAACAAGAACGGGTTCTCTTAATCGGTGTAGAATTACCTAAAATGGACCATTTTCTAATGTCCATGGAAGAGTTGGCTCGCCTTGCCCAAACGGCTGGTGCCAAGGTTGTACGAGAAATTGTTCAAAAACGGGAGCGGATTGATGCCAGGAGTCTGATTGGTAGTGGTAAGGTAGAGGAGATTAAGAACTGGATTGAAGCAGAAGAAATAGATAGTGTGATTGTAAATAATCGTTTGACTCCTCGTCAAAACAGCTATCTGGAAACCCAATGGGGAGTGAAGGTCATTGATCGAATGCAGTTGATCCTAGATATTTTTGCCCTAAGAGCCAGATCTTATGAGGGCAAATTGCAGGTTCATCTAGCCCAACTTCAATACCTATTGCCACGCTTAGTGGGACAGGGGATTATGCTCAGTCGACAGGGGGGAGGGATTGGCTCCCGAGGTCCTGGTGAAAGTCAACTAGAACTAAATCGTCGGGCTGTACGGAACCAAATTACGGATATTGAACACCAGTTAAAGGCCGTTGAAAAAAATCGGAGCCGAATTCGCCAAAAGCGTTTGGAAAGTCCGGATTTACAGATTGGTTTGATCGGTTACACTAATGCGGGCAAGTCCACCATTATGAATATTCTTGGAGAGAGTCCCCAGTATGAGGCTGATGAGCTTTTTGCGACCTTGGATGCGACAACCAAAAAAATTCATCTTGATCAGAACTTACTGGCAACCCTGACAGATACAGTTGGCTTTATTCAAGATTTGCCAACTGAGTTAGTGGCCAGTTTTAAGTCAACCTTGGAAGAAAGCAAACATGTGGACTTACTTATCCATGTCATTGATGCAAGTGACCCTTATCATGAGCAGGAAGAGGAGACTGTGCTTTCTTTGATGCAGGAATTAGAGATGGATCAGATTCCACGGATTACTCTTTATAATAAGTTGGATCGAATTGACGATTTTGTACCGACCCTCAACCCTTCTAGCAGCATTTCAGCCTATTCCCCTTCCGCCAAAGAGGAACTTAAAGAAATCATTCTCAATAAATTGAAGGTTTTATGGCAGCCCTTTGAAATTCGTTTGCCGCTGTCAAAACAGTACAAGTTACATGAATTAGAAGAACTAGCCTTGATTGGTAAACGCGAATATGATCAAGAGGGATTAACTGTCTCAGGTTGGATTGCGGAAAAAAATAAATGGAAATTAGAAGCCTTTTATGAATAAATGGATTGAACGTGCGATTAGTTTGGGAGGCTATACGTCTCTGGATCGCAACTATCTAGAACACGTTTTACAAGGGAAGACAGATAGCGAGATCCTAGCCTGGATTACTCCTCCCCCAAGTGTTTTGAATGCTTACTTTGCAGAGTTATATCAGAAGAAGGGTCCTAAAGAGGCTATGGATTACCTGTTAGAAATGAGTCGGGCCTTTGACCTCTTTCAAAAAGAGCCTACATTTGTGGAAACAAAGCCGTTTATTCGTTTGAATTTGTCTGGTAAGGCCTACGGATTGGCTCTGCTTGATGAAAGTGGTCTGGGACAGGTATTCCCTCAAATGGAAGCAGCTGTAACACCTGCATTGCTTTGGGAAATTGCGACTATTTTTCCAAACCACCTAGTTGGACATGTTGAAGGTCGTATCATCTTACGTCCACAGGTGACACAGGATATTAGGAGTGAAGAGGCCTTGACGTCATTAACAGATCGGTTGATACTAAATGATGGCAGTCAGAAAATGGTTTCCTATAGCCAAGAAGATTTACTTGAACAATTAATGAAACAAGAAGTTGAAACTCTCCTCTGGTATGGTTCCAAGGAACGTCAGCTTACAGTAGTAATGGAGGAGAAAGAATGGAATTACAATTTTTAGGGACCAGTGCGGGTCAACCCTCAAAAGCCCGAAATGTTTCCAGTTTGGCCCTAAAACTTTTAGATGAAATCAATGAAGTTTGGCTTTTTGATTGTGGGGAAGGGACACAGAACCAGATTCTTCATACCAGCATTCGACCACGTAAGGTCAGCAAAATTTTTATTACGCACCTGCATGGCGATCACATTTTTGGTCTGCCTGGTTTCTTGTCCAGTCGGGCTTTTCAAGCCAACGAAGAACAAACAGATCTGGATATCTATGGTCCGGTGGGGATTCGAAGCTATGTTTTAAATAGTCTTCGTCTTTCCGGCTCACGTCTCCCTTATCGTATTCATTTTCATGAATTTGATGCCAAACAGCTCGGATTGATGATGGAAACAGACCAGTTTAAAGTCTATGCGGAGGCCCTTGATCACAGTATTTTCTGTGTGGGCTACCGGGTTATTCAAAAGGATTTAGAAGGAACGTTGGATGCCGAAGCTTTGAAGCAAGCAGGGGTTCCTTTCGGTCCTCTATTTGGAAAAATCAAAAAAGGGGAAGATATTACTTTGGAAGATGGTCGTCTGATAAAAGCCAAGGACTATCTCTCACCACCTCGGCCTGGGAAAGTGATTACAATACTCGGTGATACTCGCAAGACCAACGCGAGTGTCCGCCTGGGAGTCGGCGCTGATATCTTGGTTCATGAAGCCACTTATGGCAAAGGGGATGAAAAATTGGCACGCAACCATGGCCACTCCACCAATATGGACGCTGCTAAAGTCGCTAAGGAAGCCGGTGCGAAGCGCCTTTTATTGAACCACATTAGCCCACGCTTTTTGGCAAAAGACATTAGTCAAATGCGGGATGACGCTGCTAGCCTCTTTCCCAATGTCCATGTTGTCAAAGATTTAGAAGAAATTCCACTGTAGAGTAGGGGATCTAAATGATAGAAGCAAAATACGATTGGCAATTTCGGCCAAAAGTAGAAGATCAGGATTTTATCGCGAAAGCCAAAACGTTTGGTCTGGAAGAATCCGTTGCGGATCTCCTTTACCAACGTGGGGTTCAAAGCAAGGAGGCGCTTGAAGCTTTTCTAAAGCCAAATTTAGAAGATCTTGCCGATCCTTTCCTTTTTCACGATATGGAAAAAGCTGTGGCCCGAATAGAAGAGGCGATTCAGAATGGGGAAGCGATTCTGGTTTATGGGGATTACGATGCTGATGGCATGACCAGTGCTTCCATTATGAAGGAAGTTCTGGAGGAAATGGGAGCGGAGGTTGAAGTTTACCTCCCGAATCGATTTACGGATGGGTATGGTCCCAATAAGAGTGTCTATAAGTACTTCATCGAAAATCAGAAGATTTCTCTGATTATCACTGTCGATAATGGGGTAGCTGGTCACGAAGCCTTGGAGTATGCGAATGAGGTTGGGGTAGATGTCATTGTAACGGATCACCACGCGCTGCCAGAGGTCTTGCCGCCTGCCTACGCGATTATTCATCCGGAATTACCTGGAGATCCGTATCCTTTTCATCATTTGGCAGGCGTTGGAGTGGCTTTTAAACTAGCTTGTGCCTTGGTCGGGGATGTGGTGCAAGATTTCTTAGACCTAGTTGCCATCGGGACCATCGCAGATATGGTTCCCTTGGTCGGTGAAAATCGTATTCTAGTGTCTTACGGTCTGAAGATTTTGCAACAAACCCAGCGGATTGGCTTGCAGGAATTGGCTGCAGTCGCTTCGCTCAAGCTGGACGAAGCTAACGAGGAAACGGTTGGTTTTCAGATTGCTCCTCGCTTGAATGCTTTGGGACGTCTAGATGATCCAAATCCAGCCTTGGAGCTTCTAACGGGCTTTGATGACGAGGTGGCTCATGAGCTAGCCCAGATGATTGATGCCAAAAATACGGAACGCAAGGAGCTGGTACAAGCGATTTATGAAGAAGCGCGTGCGCAACTAGATCCTGAGGCCAAGGCACAAGTCCTAGTTCATGAAGGTTGGAACCCGGGAGTGTTAGGGATTGTCGCTGGTCGACTGTTGGAAGAGACGGGGCAACCTGTCATTGTTCTGAGTAGTGATGGTGAAAAGGCTAAGGGTTCTGCACGCAGTCCTGAACGCATCCATCTTTTTGAAGCTTTGGATCCACATAGAGAGTTATTTGTCGCTTTTGGGGGACATGCTGGTGCGGCAGGAATGACCTTGGCATTAGAGAAGGTACCAGCCTTAAAAGCGGTTTTGGAAGATTACATTGCCAATCTTGGCTTGGATCCAAAGGATAAACCTGCCTATCAAGTGGATGAAACCTTAGATTTACAGCATTTAAGTCTAAAAACGCTGGAGCAATTTCAGCAACTAGCTCCATTTGGAATGGAGAATCGGCAACCCGTTTTTTATATTTCTGATTTTCAAGTGGAAGCTAGCAGAAGCATGGGGCAAGGAAATGCCCATCTTAAACTAAAGATTTCCCAAGGGGAGTCTGCCTTTGAGGTTGTTGGTTTTGGCTATGGAAACTTGGCCTTAGAGTTCTCACAGGCTAAAAAGCTCCAACTTCTAGTAACCTTGGCTGTAAATCAGTGGAATGGACAGACTAGCCTTCAGCTCATGATGGTGGATGCCAGGATTGACGGTCTCCAACTCTACAATATTCGTTCAGCAAAATTGCCACTCCCTGATTCTATTCCGGTTCTGGAGTTTACGGAGGATTTTCCAGCTAATGTTCCGCAAGCAAGGGCATATGTCTTAGACCAACTTCCGGAAATAGTGGAGCCCTTAGCGCGGTTTGTCCAAGAACGGCAACCACAGGTTTTTTATTTCAAAAACACCATCAAGGAAGCTTATTATCTTACGGGTGTTGGAACGAGGGACCAATTTGCCTTGCTGTATAAAACGATCAAGCAGTTTCCAGAATTTGATGTTCGTTACAAATTAAATGAACTGGCGACTTATTTGAAAATCCAACGTCCCCTCCTCATTAAGATGTTGCAAATTTTCCAAGAATTGGAATTTGTGACCATTGAAGATGGGATTCTGAAGGAAAATCCGAATGCTGCCAGACGATCCATCGAGGAGAGTCAGATTTATCAGAATTTGAAAGAGTTGGCTCATTTCCAAGAAAAAATGGCTTTGGATTCAGTAGAAGATATCTATGATTATTTGCTTCATTTTCCGCTGGAGACTCTATAAGCCTGGATTTATTTGTGACTGACTTCTAGCTATTCTACTTGAAGTATGGTAGAATGGTTTGTAAAACATTTTGATAGAAAGTCGATTATGAACTTAAAAGATTATATTGCTACAATTGAAAATTATCCGCAGGAAGGGGTAACCTTCCGTGACATCAGTCCTTTGATGGCGAATGGAAATGCTTATTCTTACGCCGTCCGGGAAATTGTTCAATACGCGACTGATAAGAAGATTGATATGATTGTAGGACCTGAAGCTCGTGGATTTATTGTGGGCTGTCCAGTTGCCTATGAACTTGGAATTGGTTTTGCACCTGTCCGTAAGCCTGGAAAACTTCCACGCGAAGTGATTTCTGCAGATTATGAAAAGGAATATGGACTTGACACTCTTACCATGCATGCAGACTCCATTAAACCAGGTCAACGTGTCCTCATTGTAGATGATTTATTGGCAACAGGTGGGACTGTTAAAGCGACCATCGAGATGATTGAGCGTTTAGGTGGTATTGTTGCAGGCTGTGCATTCCTGATCGAATTGGATGACTTGAATGGTCGCGAAGCCATTGGTGATTACGACTATAAAGTTCTCATGCATTATTAATGTTGATCTTCTTGAAGGAAACTTCAAGAAGATTTTTTTCGTCCGCATCGAAAAAATGTATAATAGAGAGTATGGAATAGGAATGTATTCTCAGTAGTAAAAAATCTAGTAAAGGAGCATTATGGCTTATTACCAAATATACCAGACGGGACAGCTAGTCCTGCCGGCCTTTCTTTTTGAACAATTAGGAAACTTATTTGGGTCTGCGGAAGAATTTCTGGTTTGGCAGTTGGCCTATGTAGAAAATGTGACCAAAGGGGCCAGTATTTCTATCGATGAATTGGTTAAGCGTTCAGGTTTGGAGAGGGAAACGATACGAGGGTGTTTGAATAGTTTGATTCAATCGGGTTCTCTTCGCTTCCAAGAGACCAGCAACCAAGAAGGAAAAGGAGGGCTCTATTATGATGCAACGCCTCTGTTTGAACGACTAGATCAAATGGCGGCCGATTTAAAAAAAGGACAAGAACCTCAAAGTGAAGCACAGGAGTTTAAAGATCTCTTGACCTTCATACAGGAATCTTACGGTCGCTTATTAAATCCTATTGAAATTGAAGACCTTCAGAAATGGGCACGAGATTTTTCGGTTGTGTTAATCAAAGAAGCTGTTCGAGAATCAGTCTTGAATGGAAAGACCAGTTGGCGTTATTGGCAAACAATTCTCCGCAATTGGGTGAATGAAGGAATTCAAACAGTGGAACAGGTGAATCGACGTCGTGAAGAATGGAATTTACAGAAAACACGTAAAATCTCAGCTAGCGAAGAATTTAAAAACAACGTAAATTTGTGGAGGTTTGGGGAATGATTGGACGGGTTAAATTAAAGCGTATCCTAGATATCATTGCGGACATGTTTCCAAATGCTCGTGGGGAATTGGAGTATGAGACGCCCTTTCAACTGTTGATTGCGGTCATTTTATCAGCTCAAGCAACCGATAAATCCGTTAATAAAATCACACCCGGTTTGTGGGCCAAGTACCCAGAAATTGAAGACTTAGCCAAGGCCCCCTTATCGGAGGTAGAAGAGACCATTCGACATATCGGTCTTTACAAATCCAAAGCCAAAAATATTATTCGCACAGCGCAGGAAATCTTAGAACGGTTTGATGGCCAAGTCCCCAAAACTCATAAAGAATTAGAATCCTTACCGGGGGTTGGGCGAAAGACGGCCAATGTCGTTCTGGGGGAAATTTATCATATTCCAGCTATTGCGGTCGATACCCATGTCGGTCGGATTGCTAAGCGGCTGAATATCTCGGCCCAGGATGCCAGCGTCGAGCAGATTGAACAAGATCTCATGGCTAAAATCCCTAAAAAAGATTGGATTGCGACCCATCACCGTTTGATTTTCTTTGGTCGTTACCATTGTACTGCCAGAAAACCTAAATGTGAGACCTGCCCTGTTCAGTCTCTCTGTTATTATTATAAAAATTTGGAGGAATAAATGTCCTTATCGAAACGTTTAGACCTCGTGTCTAGTTTTGTTAGTTCTGGAGCAAAAATTTTAGATGTGGGGAGTGACCACGCCTATTTGCCCATTGCCTTGATCAAAAGGGGGAAAATCTCCGCTGCCATTGCAGGCGAAGTCGTGGAAGGCCCTTACCAGTCGGCTTGTCAAAATGTTCAAAAGGAAGGCTTGAGTCAGCAGATCCAGGTTCGACTAGCGTCAGGCTTAGATGCCATGAATGCAGAGGATGAAATTGAGGAGATTGTTATTGCCGGAATGGGAGGTAGACTGATATCTACCATTTTGGATCAAGGTCAAGCCAAGTTACAGGGAATCCAGTCTCTTATCCTTCAACCTAATAACCGAGAAAATGAATTAAGAATCTGGTTAGAAAAGCATGGCTATCATATTACAGCCGAAGAGATTTTGGAAGAAGCAGGAAAAATTTATGAGATTCTAGTAGCAAAGCCGGGGAAGATGGCATTGAGTTGGAAAGATCAAACCTTTGGTCCCTATCTCTTAAAAAATAAATCAGAAGTGTTTTATAAAAAATGGTTGAAAGAGGCTGAAAAAATTGAAGGACTTCTGGTTAAAATTCCTGACGAGCATGAAGAAGAGAGATTGGAATTAGCTCAAAAATTAGCAGCAATAAACGAGGTGTTAGATGAAAGTTAGAGATGTACTTAAACGATATGAGGCCTTTTGTCCGCCAGAATTGTCACTGGAAGGTGACCAGGTTGGATTGCAGATTGGATCGTTAGATAAGGATGTGAAACGGGTGATGGTCACCTTGGATATTCGTGAGCAAACTGTCCAAGAAGCCATTGCCAACCAAGTGGATCTGTTGATTGTCAAACACGCGCCTATTTTTCGTCCCATTAAGAACTTGGTTTATGATCAGGGAATGAATGGGATTTATGTGGATTTAATTAAGGCAGATATTGCAGTCTATGTGTCCCATACCAATATTGATGTTGTCGAAGGAGGGTTGAATGACTGGTTCTGTGACTTGCTTGGAATTACACATGTAGAACCTCTGCATGAAACTCTTCCTGGCCAGGGTATTGGACGGATCGGGGATATTGAGTCGATGGAATTTCAAGATTTGGCTCTCAAGGTCAAAGAAACTTTCCATTTGGACAGTGTCCGTTTAGTTGAATACCCAGGGTACATAGATACTCCCGTTACCCGTGTGGCCATCTGTGGAGGAAGCGGTCAATCTTTTGCCAAGGATGCTTTGGAAAAAGGGGCAGATGTTTTGATAACGGGAGATATCTATTACCATAATGCTCAAGACTTCTTATCCCAAGGTTTACGGGCTATCGATCCTGGTCACTATATCGAAATCCTTTTTGTACACGGTGTTTCAGCACTCTTTGAGCGTTGGTCCCAGGAGGAAGGATGGGAATTGGACATTCTTGGAAGTCGGGTTTCCACCAACCCTTTTTACCATCTCTAGGAGGTAATTTATGGAATGGTTAGCCCAACAACCTGTAGTCTGGTTAGCTTTTGGAGCAGGTCTCTTTACCTGGTTTTGTACGGCCCTTGGTGCCTCTGTTGTTTTCTTTTTTAAAGATGTTAATCGTAAGGCCTTAGATACAACTATGGGATTTGCCGCTGGGGTCATGATTGCCGCTTCTTTTTGGTCTCTTTTATCACCAGCTTTGGAATTTGCGGAGCCGACTTATGGCAAACTGAGTTGGTTACCCGTAGCGATTGGATTTTTAGCAGGTGGTTTCTTTCTCCGGTTAGTGGATATGATCATTCCCCATATTCATCTGAGTCAAAAAGAAGTCGAAGGTTTGCAGCCTAAGAAGCGTTTATCCCGGACAGCCCTACTTTTTTCAGCCATCACCATTCATAATTTTCCTGAAGGATTAGCCGTTGGTGTTGCCTTTGGAGCCATTCAAGATGGAAATACAGCAGCTCTAGTCTCAGCCATTGGTCTAGCTCTAGGGATTGGCCTGCAAAATATTCCCGAAGGTGCTGCCCTCGCAGTCCCTATTCGGACAGAAGGACGTTCCCGTTGGTCGGCTTTTGTTTGGGGAGCTAATTCTGCTATCGTAGAACCGATTGGAGCCCTTCTGGGAGCTATAGCTGTTTTAGCCATGACCTCCCTGCTTCCCTATGCTCTTTCTTTTGCAGCGGGTGCCATGATCTTTGTCGTCGTCGAAGAGTTAATCCCTGATTCTCAAAATAACGGCCATACAGACCAAGCAACCTTAGGACTCATGATTGGTTTTGTTTTAATGATGATTTTAGATGTGGCTTTAGGCTAAAAGAAAAAGGAGGCTAAGATGAAAAAAATTGGTTTCCTACTGTGCCTAATCGTCATTGGCATCAGTCTTATTTGGGCAGGGGGAACTCAAGCACCAGAGCTAGATAACCAGGTCCAGGAAGAAAAAGTTGCCATTACTCTTCCCAAAACCAATTATCGAATGGAGGAACGGGATATCCGGGATGGAGCGCGCAAGTTAAAGGGACGCCTCTATATTCCGGACAGTAAGTCAAAGGTTCCCTTAGTTATTTTTGCCCATGGTTTCAATGGTTCTTATCGACAAGGGCGGGTTTATGCCGAATTGCTGGCAGCTCGTGGTTACGCTGTCTATACCTTTGACTTTGTGCATGGTGGCCCCAAAAGTCAAAGCAGTAGCAATGCCAAGGAGTTAACGGTGACTAGTCAAGTTGAGGACCTGAAGAGTGTACTAGATGCCAGTGAAAATTGGTCGGAAATCATACCGGATCAAACTAGCATCCTTGGTATTAGCCAAGGCGGTCTGATTGCCAGTCTGGTTGCTAGTCAGGAACCCAAGCGTATCCAGAGTTTACTTCTGATGTATCCAGCCTTTATTATTAGTGAGTTACCGCATCAGATCTATGATTCTTTTGAGGAAATTCCAGAGGATACCAAGATTTTTGATCAGTTTTCGATTGAGATTAGCCCCAATTATCTTTTAGATGTTTGGTCCGTCAACATTTATCAGGAGTTGGCCAAGTACCCTGGTCCGGTTTTAATTCTCCACGGGAATCAGGATGAGATTGTCCCATTTTCCTATAGCGAAAAAGCTCGCCCTTATCTGAAAAATGGTCAAGTTCAGATTATTGATGGGGCAGGTCATGATTTTTCAGGAGACTATTTTCCGACTGTAAGCTATCCGATTCTTAAATTCTTGCAAGACAATCAAACAGAGTAAGAAAAACCACTTTAATTTTCTGTAAACTATTGTCAAAGCTTTTAAAGTCCTATATAATAAGGCACATATTTAGAAAAAGGAGATGTTTATGGTAAAAAAAGGTGCCTTAACGGGGCTTCTTTTGTTCGGGATCTTCTTCGGAGCTGGTAACTTGATTTTCCCACCGGCTCTTGGAGTCTTGTCTGGACAAAATTTTTGGCCCGCAATTTTTGGTTTTGTTGTCTCGGGAGTTGGTTTAGCTGTGCTGACGCTGATTATTGGAACTCTAAATCCCAAGGGTTATGTTTATGAAATTTCCAAGAAAATTTCACCAGTCTTCGCGACGATTTATTTGGTAGCCCTATATCTGGCAATTGGTCCTTTCTTCGCGATTCCACGGACTGCGACGACAGCTTTCAGTGTTGGAATTGAGCCTTTATTAAATGGGTTTAATCCAAGTCTAGCACTCTTTATTTTTACAGTCCTGTACTTTGGAGCTGCGTACCTGATTGCTTTGAATCCTTCCAAAATTTTAGACTCAGTTGGTCGTATTTTGACACCGATTTTTGCCCTCTCCATTGTTCTCTTGATTGTTCTTGGGCTGGCTAACTTTAGCCAAGCACCTCAATCAGCGGTTGATGGCTACGCAAGCGCAGCATTTGGAACTGGTTTCCTGGAGGGTTATAACACACTTGATGCTTTGGCTTCTGTAGCCTTCAGTGTAATCGCCGTACAAACCTTGAAACAATTAGGGTTTTCTAGTAAAAAAGAATATATCTCAACAATCTGGATTGTTGGTTTGGTTGTAGCCTTGGCCTTCAGTGGTCTCTATATCGGACTTGCAAGGTTGGGGAATTCCTTCCCTGTTCCAGCAGATGTAGTGGCCAATGCCGAAGTGAATAAAGGGGTTTATGTTCTAACGAATGCAACTCAACAAGTCTTTGGTTCTGTAGGTCAGTTTTTCTTGGCCTTCATGATCACTATGACCTGCTTCACAACAACAGTTGGTTTGATTGTGGCTACGGGTGAATTCTTTAATTCTCGCTTCCCACAATATTCTTATAAAACTTTTGCGACTGCCTTTACCTTCATTGGTTTTGCGATTGCAAACCTAGGCTTGAACACCATCATTACTTTCTCACTACCTGTATTGATGATTCTTTACCCAATCACGATTGCCCTAGTTTTGATTGTGATTGTGAACAAATTCCTACCACTTTCAAAACGTGGGATGCAAGTGACAGTTGGATTGGTGACCTTGGTTTCCGTAGCGGAGGTTCTCGGATCTAGTCTAGGTATTACAGCTTTAAGTAATCTTGTAAGTAGTCTGCCATTCGCAGCGGCTTCAATGGCATGGACAACACCTGCCCTTGCTGGTTTACTGCTAGCCTTGGTGCTCCCAGATAAGCAGGAAGCCGAAGTCTTTGACATGGAAAACCTATAAATTTAGATTATCACGGTAAGTATTTGTTTACCGTGATTTTTTTTGCTATTCTTGAAGGAGGTTTGGACGGGAAGGAGTTTTTTGAATGAAATTTTTACACACAGCTGATTGGCATATTGGTCGCAAACTTCATGGCTATTCCTTGTTAGAGGAGCAGTGGTCCGTTTTTCACAAGCTCAAAAATATGGCTCTGAGTGAAAAGGTCGATGCTATTTTCTTGGCGGGGGATCTGTTTGATGTGTCTACGCCACCTGTATCTGCAACCAAGGCCTTGGATCAAATGCTCTATGAATTGAATGTGGAATTAGGCCTCCCTCTCTTTATTGTTTCCGGCAATCATGACGGTGCCAATCGTCTTCAATTTGGAACTCGTTGGATGAAACAAGGCCAACTTTATCTGGCCACCCAAATTGAACAAGCCTTAGAACCTATTGATTTTGGGGACCTTCAAATTTTTCTCCTTCCTTTTTTTCACCCCAGTGATGCCCGTCGTTTTTATGGGATTTCTGAGGAGAATAAAAGCCAAATGGAGACTATCAGTCAGGCTATGGAACGACTGGTTAAGGACATGGAGGCGCTGATCAAGCCGGATAAAAACCCAATTCTCATTAGTCATTTTTATGTTGCTGGTAAAGGAAACGAGGACTATCAGCTAATCAGTGAAGGGAAGTCTGAGATTGGGGGGCTCAACCATCTACCAGCTAGTCTTTTTTCCAATTTTAG
The DNA here is from genome assembly GCF_015686645.1 of Streptococcus sp. NLN76. Lineage (NCBI taxonomy): Bacteria > Bacillati > Bacillota > Bacilli > Lactobacillales > Streptococcaceae > Streptococcus > Streptococcus sp. NLN76. Next base: position 78,847 of record NZ_JADPMS010000001.1, read on the forward strand.
CTATGTTGCTCTAGGGCATCTGCATTCCCACCTCTCCAGTCCAAGTGAGAAGATTCGTTACTCGGGTTCCTTGTTGAAATTTGCAGTTGATGAACATTGGCAAGAAAAAGGAGTGCTGATTTTAGATTGGCAGCCTGAAGAGCTGGAGGTTACGTTTAAAGCTCTTCCAAGTTCCAAGGACATCCGTCTGATTCGTGGAACCTATGAGGATATCACCGCAAAAAACTTTGTGGCCAAGATTCAGGCTGAAGGGCCTGCCTACTACAGTATTCGACTTACTGAAAAACCTCAAGGAATTCGCAATTTAAGGGATTCCTTGGCCATCTTTTATCCAGATATTCTAGATATTCGCATCCAAGAAGAAGCGAAGGAAGTCAGAAATAAGGTCTGGATTCAGGAACGTTTAGAATCTCCCATGGAGATCATCCATCAATTTTTTCAGGAGCAGACGGGGCATGAATTAAGTCAGCAACAAGTAGACTGGGTTGAAGCCAGTCTTTTAGAAAGGAAGGAGGAAGTATGAAGCCGATTCGCCTAGAAGCCAAAAATATTGGCCCTCACGCCCATCTAGATCTAGACTTCCGTGATTATGCGGATAGCCTCTTTCTAATCTCAGGTGATACGGGGTCTGGGAAAACAACCATCTTTGATTTGTTGGTCACAGCACTTTACTACAACAATGCCCAATTTAAGATTGGAGATAAGCGCTTTATCGATTTGCGGAGTGAATTTGCGTCCTTTTCTCCCAAAGAACCATCGAGTGTCCTATTGGAGTTCAGCCATCGAAATCGGGTCTACCGTGTGGAGAGATCTTGGACTCCCAAACGAGTTACTTGGGACTCCGAAAGGCCGTTTAATAGTCTTTTTCGGGACCAACATCTTTTCTCTGAGGTTCAAGATGGCCACTTGGTCGGACCTAGTTACACCAAGCTTGCGGAGGTGACCCAAGCTATTGAGGACCTACTGTACTTGAACAAGGACCAGTTTCAGCGTATTTTACTCTTACCTCAGCATAATTTCAAGCGCTTTTTATTAGCCAACTCCAAGGAGAAGGAGGAAATTCTCCAAACTCTTTTTGATGTCGATTCCTATCACCTTTTAATTGAAACTTTAAAAGAAAAACGGAAACAAGACCGCCAGAAGATTGAAGCCAGAGACTTGGAAATGGTCGTACTTGCCCGCAGCGTGGTGGGAGAAGAGGCAGCCCTTTTGGGACCAGATCAAATCCAGGAGGCAATGGCAAAGGCTCTTCAATCTTTTGACCAAGAAAAAAATGTTCAAGGTCAAAGGATCGAGACCTTGGAGGCGCAGGTTCAGGAAGTATCTGCAGAACTTAGGGCTTGGGAGAGCCGACTAGAATGGGAGCAGAATCTCAAGGAGCAGCAAATTCTGCAACGAGATTTATTGGCTTCCTATCCAACTTATGATGAGGATAAGAAGGAACTGACTCTCTTGGATCAATTGGAAGAAGGGCAGATTCTCTTAGACCGGCAGGAGCAATTGGATAAGCAAAAAGGAGTCTTGGCAAGAACCCAGGAGCAACTAGAGCAGGAAAAGTTGAATTTAGAGACTTTAAGCAAAGAATTTAGGGCAGAAGTAACGCGACTTGATCAGGTAGATGAAGAAGAACTTCGTCAGCAACTAATAGATCTGGAAAAGAAGCATCAGAAACTCCTAGAAGCTCGGCAACAAACCCAGCGGATCGCAAATAAGCAAACTGAACTTGCAAATCTTCAAGCAGACCAGAAAGAATACCAAGAGTTGCTTGAGCAGAATCAGGAAGGATTATCTCAGATTGACAGGAACCTACAAGAATTGAATCAGGAGTCTGCTTCTTGGTCTCAGCTAATGGGCTATCAGCAGCTGTACCATCAGCTTCGTCAACAAAATCAGAAACTGGAAGATAGAAAACAGGAATGGGCAAGTTTGAATGTGCAGTTGGAAAAGATTCAAACCCAAATTTCAGATTTAACAAGATCCAATCAAGAGCAAGATCTCGAAGCTCTTCAGAAACAAAGACTGACTGTGGCTTTGAATATGGTCCGCTCGCAAGTTCACGTCGGTGACGAGTGTCCAGTTTGCCAGAATAGAATCAGTGTGCTCCCTGTGGATCGGGAGATGGAGAGTGACGAAGACTTCCTTCAATTAGAAATTGCCTCTCACGAGAAACAGCTTGAACTGTCTCATTTGCAAGAATCCCGGGCTAGTTTGGAGAGCAACCTGACAATAGTGATGGATGAGGTAAAAACGGAGGAAGTAGCTTATCGGTCTCAGTTCGAACAACTGACCTCTCAGTTAGAACTCGAAGCATCTAGTTTAGAAGAGCTGGCGAAAGTCCTTGAAAATTACCAAGAAACCCTCGAGATTCAGGCAAAAAGGGCAGAAGGATTAAGAGAAGAAAGAGAGGGTGCATTGGCACTTCAAAACACCTATTCGCTTAAACTTCAAGAGCTTGGACTGGGCATGGACCAGGCCCGCCATCAATTGCAGGAATGGGAACAATCCTTAGGTGAGCTGAAGGAACAAGTTGAAAGTCAGAGTCTTGAAGCACTTGAAGAGAAGCTCGAAAAGCAAAAACGAGCATTGAAAAACCTTCAATTAGGCAAGAAAAATCTTTCGCGCTTAGAACTGCAATTAACAGCTCAGAGACAGGCCTATGAAACCAAACAGGAACAACTCGTTGAACAGGTCCGTGCTTACGAAGAGACTCGTTCTCAGAATAAAAAGGCAATGAAACAATTACAGGCAGAGGTCTTACCGGCTGCCGATTGGACTGAATTTCTGGAAATCCTTCAGGGAATATCTAAACGGAGTGAATTACGGCGGCGATTGACACAATTTGAGGCTCAATTGCAAGAGGTGCGAATGGAGCTAACGCGATTGGAGGCAAACGAACCTGACGCTGTTCAACTCGAGAATCCTCAGAAAAGGCAAGCTTTGCTTGCACAATTAGAGTCTGAACTAGAATTGAAGAGTGAAACACTTGTTCTGCTGCAGAGCCGTATTGATCATGCCCTAGAGATTGAAAAACAACTGGAGAATTTGAATCAGAACCAAGTTGAAAGCAATCTACTCTTTAGCCAGTTGGATCAATTGGTGCAAGTTCTTAGTGGTCAGACAGAGAGTCGTTTAGACATTAAAGCTTATGTCTTGCAGCATTATTTTAAGCAGATTGTGGAAGTTGCAAATGACCGTTACTATCATGATTTTTCCCAAGGACGCTACCAATTTGTTCTCAAAAACCAAAAATCCTCTGGTCGAAGTCTCGCGGGATTGGATTTAGATGTTCTGGACCAAGAAGTGGGTCAGTTAAGACCTGTTTCCACACTTTCAGGCGGGGAAAGTTTTCTCGCAAGTATGGCTCTTGCCTTAGCTACGTCTGATGTGATTCAAGAAAGTAAGGGTGGAATAGAACTAGAAGCCCTCTTTATTGATGAAGGTTTTGGAAGTCTAGATCAGGAGACTCTTTTGGTTGCCTTGGATGTTTTGGAGAGCCTAGGTCGTAACGGTCGCATGATTGGTCTGATCTCTCACGTAGAAGTTATGAAACAGGGAATTTCCAAACAGATACTTTTAGAGAAGCGAGGTTCTGGCCGCAGTTCTGTTCAGCAAGTTTCCTTATAATCTCTGAAATTTTTCACGATTTTTTTCAATAGTAGAAGGGTAAAAATTTGAAAACGCTGTCAGATTGTGGTATACTGATATCGAAAAAAATTAAAGGTAGGACTCGAACTATGAGTAAAATTGTTGTCATTGGTGCTAACCACGCTGGTACAGCTTGTATTAACACAATGTTGGATAACTTCGGTGATGAGAACGAAGTAGTTGTTTTTGATCAAAACTCCAATATTTCCTTCCTCGGTTGTGGAATGGCACTTTGGATTGGAAAACAAATCGACGGTCCAGAAGGTCTTTTCTATTCTGATAAAGAAACTCTTGAAGCTAAAGGTGCTCGCATCTACATGGAATCTCCAGTTCTTTCTGTAGACTATGATAAGAAAGAAGTAACGGCCCTTGTTGATGACAAAGAGCACGTTGAATCATATGAGAAATTGATTTTTGCAACTGGTTCCCAACCAATTATTCCACCAATTAAAGGAGTAGAATTGGTCGAAGGAACTCGCGAGTTCAAAGCAACCCTTGAAAACCTTCAATTTGTAAAACTGTACCAAAACTCTGCAGAAGTAATTGAACGTCTTGAAAACAAAGATATTGAACGAGTTGCTGTCGTTGGTGCAGGTTATATCGGTGTTGAGTTGGCAGAAGCCTTCGAACGTGTTGGTAAAGAAGTTGTCTTGATTGATATTGCTGAAACTTCCTTGAATGGTTACTATGACCGCGAACTATCAGATATGATGAATAAGAACTTGGAAGATCATGGAATTCGTTTGGCTTATGGCCAAAAAGTTCAAGCAGTTGAAGGAGATGGCAAAGTTGAGCGCATCGTAACCGATAAAGAAACCTTCGATGTTGATATGGTTGTCTTGGCTGTTGGTTTCCGACCAAATACAGAACTTGGAGCAGGCAAAATCGAACTTTACCAAAACGGTGCCTTCCTTGTTGATAAGAAACAAGAAACAAGCATTCCGGGTGTGTACGCAATTGGTGACTGTGCAACCATCTATGACAACTCTCTTGGTAAACCAAGCTACATCGCCCTTGCTTCAAATGCAGTTCGCTCTGGTATCGTAGGTGCCTTTAACGCAACTGGTCATGAACTTGAAGGAATTGGTGTTCAAGGTTCAAACGGTATCTCTATCTACGATCTTAAGATGGTTTCAACTGGTTTGACTCTTGAAAAAGCTAAAGCAGCTGGTTTCGATGCTGTTGAAACAGGTTTCAACGATCTTCAAAAACCTGAATTCATTAAACACAACAACTATGAAGTGGCGATCAAGATTGTTTACGATCGTACAACTCGTCAAATTCTTGGTGCACAAATGGCTTCGAAAGAAGATATGTCTATGGGAATTCACATGTTCTCTTTGGCTATCCAAGAGCATGTAACCATTGATAAGTTGGCCTTGACGGATATCTTCTTCTTGCCACACTTTAACAAGCCATACAACTACATCACAATGGCTGCATTGACTGCCGAATAAAAGAGATATTGAAAAAGACTTGGGATTTTCTCAAGTCTTTTCAACTGTTTTAGAAATTTTCAAAAACGAACTTTCTGATGATGTGGATTCAATATCGTTGACAATTTTCGGACAATTCTGTATAATATTTCCGGAAAGGTCGGTTTTGATACTCAAAACAATTCGAAATATGAAACGAATTTTAATTCAGGAATTGGATTTAAATTTATAGATGATGAAGCAAGCATCGCTTGCCATCAATCCGATGAAGACAGGACTTAGGGTTCGGCGAAGAGGATTCACACATTCAGATTTTGAAATGTAATGAGTATGAATACCTGTCTATGCTTAGTATTGACAGGTAAATAATGTTAGAGGTGCCGTCATGTTAAACGAGTTTCCCATTTTTGATTATGAAGATATTCAATTAATTCCCAATAAGTGTATTATTTCAAGCCGTTCTCAAGCGGATACAGAGGTGACATTTGGGAAGCATACATTTAAGCTACCGGTTGTACCAGCCAATATGCAAACCATTGTAGACGAGGAACTGGCTGAGAAGCTAGCACGTGAGGGGTATTTTTACATCATGCATCGCTTTGATGAAGCAGCCCGTATTCCTTTTATTAAAAAAATGAAAGAGCAAGGTCTGATTTCCTCGATTTCTGTGGGGGTAAAAGACTATGAGTATGACTTTGTGAGTCAGCTCAAAGAAAATGTCCCAGACTATATCACCATTGACATTGCCCATGGGCATGCGGACAGTGTTATCAAAATGATTCAACATATCAAAAGAGAACTACCTGAGACTTTTGTCATTGCTGGAAATGTTGGGACACCAGAAGCTGTGCGTGAGTTGGAGAATGCAGGTGCAGATGCAACGAAAGTGGGAATTGGCCCTGGTAAGGTTTGTATCACAAAAGTCAAAACTGGATTTGGTACAGGTGGCTGGCAATTAGCAGCACTCCGGTGGTGTGCTAAAGCAGCTCGTAAACCGATTATTGCGGATGGTGGAATTCGTACCCACGGTGATATTGCTAAGTCTATTCGTTTTGGTGCCAGCATGGTGATGATTGGATCACTCTTTGCAGGCCATACCGAGAGTCCTGGTAAATTGATTGAGGAAAATGGACAAGCCTTCAAAGAGTACTATGGCTCTGCCTCTCAATTCCAAAAAGGGGATTATAAAAACGTTGAAGGGAAGAAAATCCTGTTACCAGCGAAAGGTTCCATTTTTTCAACCCTCAAAGAAATGCAGGAAGACCTTCAAAGTTCGATCTCTTATGCAGGTGGACGAGACCTCGAAAGTCTCCGAAAAGTAGATTATGTGATTGTAAAAAATTCCATCTGGAATGGAGATAGTTTGTAAGAAACATCCAGGTCTTGAATTGGCCTGGATTTTCCTTTATAGAGGTTAGCGTTTTTGGTATACTAGTGATGACCTTATACTCAAATACTCTTTTAATTTGTCCTTTATACTCTTTTAGTTTATCTTTTATTACTGTGTTAGCTCGTCTTGCCGTACTTCAGTACTGTCTGCGACTCGCTGCCTTGTACTAAAAGCAAACGAATAGACTTTAACAGTTGAAAATCTGACTGTCTGAATCCTTTTCACCAAACCTCGTGTTTTGTATGCCTTATTGATGGTAAGCTATCCTTGCTTTAGAACCGATCCATTTTAAGCCACTTCCTGGATTAAAATGTGTTTCAGATTTCAACTTCTTCCGAGTAGTCGAAAAATTTTGAATGGAGGTGAATCATGCATCAAACCTATTCTAACTCTGAAAAAGTGAAAGTCTTTTTTCAAATCTTTTTACCTATTTTGGTTTACCAAGTCGCGAATTTTTCAGCCTCCTTTATTGATACGATGATGACAGGGCAGTATGGCACCTTGGATTTGGCTGGGGTTGCGATGGCGACGAGTATTTGGCACCCGATGTTTACCTTAGTTACTGGGGTGCTGTCGGCTATTGTTCCCATTATCGGCTATCATCTAGGCCAAGGGCAAAAGGAGAAGGTTGCTAGAGATGTTTGGCAGTTTATTTATCTGTCCCTTTGTTTAGCGGCCTTTCTTTTTCTGATTATTGGATTTGGTGCCCCCCTTTTGTTAGAGAGTTTAGGCTTGCAAACAGAAGTTTTGCAGGTGGGAAAAGATTATCTGCACTTTATGCTTTTGGGGATTTTACCCCTCTTGCTTTTTAGTGTATTCCGCTCTTTTTTTGATGCCTTGGGACTAACAAAATTGTCCATGTATCTGATGTTGCTTCTCCTTCCTTTTAATGCCTTCTTTAACTATTTGTTAATTTATGGCGTTGGTCCCGTCCCTGAATTGGGAGGAGCAGGAGCAGGGTTGGGGACTTCTATGGCCTACTGGGCTTTACTATTAGTCATTCTAGGTGTCATGTATTGGCATCCTGAGATGAAAGGCTATCGTATTTTTAAACCACAAGGTCTGTATCTTCCAGGTTTTATCGAAGGTTGGAAACTTGGTTTGCCAATTGGTGGAGCTGTTTTTGCAGAGTCTGCTATTTTTGCTGCGGTTGGATTTTTTATGGCTCGCTTTTCTTCAGAAGTGATTGCCAGTCATCAGGCAGCTATGAATTTTTCGAATATGATGTATGCCTTTCCTTTGAGTGTTTCCATGTCTATGGCCATTATCATTTCTTATGAAAAAGGCGCAGAACGATCAGAAGATGTTCTAGCTTATAGTCGCATTGGTCGACTCATGGCGATCCTGTTCGCAGCAGCCACTCTGATTTTCCTATATGTTTTCCGGAATCAGGTAGCTGCGCTCTATGGGAAAGAACCTGAGTTTATCAGGCTGACCAGCCATTTCCTGATTTATGCCCTATTCTTCCAATTTGCTGATGCCTTGGTATCACCAATTCAGGGAATTTTGCGGGGCTATAAGGATACGACCTATCCTTTTGTTATTGGAATTATTAGCTATTGGATCATCGCCCTTCCTTTGGGTTACCTCTTAGATATTCTTGCTGGTTTCGGACCATATGGTTATTGGATTGGACTTAATATAGGCTTATGGGCTTGTGCACTCCTCTTACAATGGCGAATGGTGTCTGTTCAAAAACAGGATAAGCTGCTCTCTCAAGAGTAAGAAAAAAACGACAGTTTAATGCTGTCGTTTTTGTAATGGATTCGATCCTCATTAGGATTTGGTTTTCATTTGTCCTTGAGGATAATACGTTCCTTCAGGGAGGTCTCGAATAAAGACATGGATGGCTTCCTTTGGAGCCCCTGTGTGTTTCATAACAGATTCGGTTACCTCCGCAGCAAGGGCTTGTTTTTGCTCAAGAGAGCGTCCTTCAAAGAGTTCAATTTTTACAAATGGCATAACGATTCCTCCTCGTAATCTATTGTACCATATTGTAACATGGGAAAAGACTGTAAGTTTGGTCTGATTTCGTGTATAATAGGTGAGAAATAATTTTTTAGAAAGTTGAATGATGGCGCAGCTTTATTTTAAGTATGGGACAATGAATTCGGGGAAGACCATTGAAATTCTCAAAGTAGCCCATAATTATGAAGAACAGGGGAAGCGAGTTCTCATTATGACTTCAGCTGTAGATACACGAGATGGAGTTGGAATGGTCTCGAGTCGCATTGGGATGCGGCGGGAAGCCTTGGCGATTGACGATGATTTTGATGTTTTTGGATTTATTCAGGAGGAGCAAAAGCAAGAGGAGCTTTATTGTGTTCTTATTGATGAAGCTCAATTTTTAAAACGGCATCATGTTTTTGCCCTGGCCAGGGTAGTAGATGAATTAGACATTCCGGTTATGGCCTTTGGTTTGAAAAATGATTTCCGAAATGAGTTGTTTGAAGGATCTAAATACCTTTTACTTTTCGCAGACAAGATTGAAGAGATTAAAACGATCTGTCACTATTGTTCCAAAAAAGCAACAATGGTCCTTCGGATGCAGGATGGATCCCCCATGTATGACGGAGAACAAATTCAAATTGGTGGGAACGAAACCTATGTCTCGGTATGTAGAAAGCACTATTTTAATCCGGAATTAGAAGGAGTTAGCTAAGCATGAATATTTATGATCAATTGCAGGCGGTAGAGGATCGCTACGAGGAATTGGGGGAACTTTTAAGTGATCCGCAAGTTGTTAGTGACACCAAGCGTTTCATGGAACTTTCCCGTGAAGAAGCCTCGACACGCGAAACAGTTGCCGCTTATCGGGAATACAAGCGGATTTTGCAATCCATTACGGATGCTGAAGAAATGATTAAAGATGCAGCGGGTGATGCTGAATTGGAAGAAATGGCTAAAATGGAGCTTAAGGAATCCAAGCAGGCTAAGGAAGAATATGAAGAGAAGTTAAAAATCTTGTTGCTTCCAAAAGATCCGAATGATGATAAAAACATTATCTTGGAAATCCGTGGTGCGGCAGGTGGAGACGAAGCGGCACTTTTCGCAGGCGATCTCCTGACCATGTATCAGAAATACGCAGAGACTCAAGGATGGCGTTTTGAAGTTATGGAAACGTCCATGAATGGCGTCGGTGGTTTCAAAGAAGTTGTGGCTATGGTATCTGGCCAGTCTGTCTATTCCAAACTTAAATATGAATCTGGAGCCCATCGGGTTCAACGGGTTCCTGTGACGGAAAGTCAAGGACGAGTTCATACTTCGACGGCAACCGTGCTTGTGATGCCAGAGGTTGAAGAGGTCGAATACGATATTGATCCAAAAGATTTGCGGATTGATATTTACCATGCGTCTGGAGCCGGTGGTCAGAACGTCAACAAGGTTGCGACGGCTGTTCGGATTGTACACTTGCCAACCAATATTAAAGTGGAAATGCAAGAAGAGCGGACTCAGCAGAAAAACCGGGATAAAGCGATGAAAATTATTCGTGCCCGCGTTGCGGACCATTTTGCTCAAATTGCGCAAGATGAGCAGGATGCAGAGCGTAAGTCTACCATTGGTACAGGTGACCGTTCCGAACGGATTCGTACCTATAACTTCCCGCAGAATCGAGTGACAGACCATCGTATTGGTCTAACCCTCCAAAAACTAGACAGCATTTTATCTGGTAAATTGGATGAAGTGGTGGATGCCCTTGTTTTGTATGACCAAACTCAGAAGTTAGAGGCCTTAAACAATTAGATGAGATATAGCCAACGATTCCAAGAATTTCACGACCAACTTTCCCATGTTGGTGAGGAGCCAGAAGCCTTTGACCTTATGGTTCGGAAACTGTTTGACTTGACCTTTACGGATTTTGTTTTCTTTTTGCAAAAAGAAGAAGAAGCTGAGGTGCTTACCCAGTTGAGGTCTTATCATAAGCGCTTGATGGACCATGAACCGGTCCAGTATATACTTGGTTCAACGGACTTTTGTGGCTATGAATTTCTCGTAGATGAGCGGGTCCTAATCCCTAGACCTGAAACGGAAGAATTGGTTGACTTGATTTTAGATGAAAATCCGGATCACGGTCTAAATGTCATAGATATCGGAACGGGTAGTGGAGCCATCGCCTTATCCTTAGCAAAGAATCGACCATCATGGAATGTATGGGCAACGGATATTTCAAAGGAAGCCCTGGAAGTCACAAGGTTGAACCGGCAAAGACTCGAATTGGAAAAACAGGTAAACTTGGTAGAAAGCAATCTTTTGGAACAAGTGACAGGATCTTTTGATATCCTAGTTTCGAATCCTCCTTATATCGCTTGGGAAGATCAAGCTGAGGTTGGTCAAAATGTTCTTCACTCGGAACCACATTTAGCCCTTTTTGCGGATGAAGGTGGCTTAGCCCTATACAGAAAATTGGCTGTAGAATCAGGCGCTTATTTACAACCAAATGGAAAAATTTATCTGGAGATTGGCTATAAACAAGGGGAAGTTGTGCGACATCTCTTTCAAGAAGCTTTTCCCCAAGCGCGTGTACGAGTCCTCGCAGATCAATTTGGACAGGATCGGATGGTGGTAGTTGATGGAAATCTTAAAGGATGAGTTGGAAGCAGGACGAGCTGTCATTCTTCCAACCGAGACCGTTTATGGGCTTTTTGCAAAGGCTCTAAATCAAGAGGCTGTGGATTTGGTTTATGCTCTTAAGCAAAGACCAAGGGATAAAGCCATGAATCTCAATATTGCAACTATCGATCCAGTAAAACTCTATGCAAGGGAGATTCCCCCTTATTTTGAGGAATTGGCAAAACATTTTTGGCCTGGGCCACTGACTATCTTGCTCAAGGCTAGTGATGCTGTGCCATTTTGGATTAATTCGGGCTTACCAAGCGTCGGATTTCGGATGCCCGCACATCCCTTAACCCTAGAACTAATCCAAAAAGAAGGGCCTTTGATTGGCCCCTCTGCAAATCTGAGTGGTCAAGAGAGTGGTCAAGTGTTTGAGCAGATTCAAGAGGAGATCCCCGTTCCAGGTTATGCAGATGATCCGTTTCTGACAGGAGTGGATTCCACTATTCTTGATTTATCCCAAGATCAGGCCTGTATCTTACGGCAAGGTGTGATTACTAAGGAAGATTTGAAAGCAGTTGTTCCCCAGTTAGAATTTAAAGAGGTGGAAAAATGATTTTTGAAAATAATGATTACCGGAACTATGACCCAGAACTCTGGGCAGCTATGGATGCAGAAGCAAAGCGTCAAGAAGACAATATTGAATTGATTGCCTCTGAAAATGTTGTTTCGAAAGCTGTGATGGCCGCTCAAGGTTCCCTTTTAACAAATAAATATGCCGAGGGCTATCCAGGTCGCCGCTATTACGGTGGGACCGAAGCCGTGGATGTGGTTGAGAATTTAGCGATTGAACGGGCTAAAGAAATCTTTGGAGCCGGTTATGCCAATGTGCAACCTCATTCTGGTTCCCAAGCCAATGCCGCAGCTTACATGGCTTTAGTGCAGCCAGGAGATACCATTCTTGGAATGGATTTATCTGCTGGTGGCCATTTGACCCATGGTTCTCCGGTTAGCTTTTCAGGGAAAACCTACCATTTTGTTGCCTATAATGTGGATCCAGTAACAGAATTGCTTTCCTATGATGAGTTAGAAGCGTTGGCCAAAGAACACCAGCCAAAACTGATTGTAGCAGGAGCTTCAGCCTACTCACGGATTCTTGATTTTGAACGTCTGCGTCAAATTGCGGATGCAGTGGATGCCTATCTCATGGTGGACATGGCTCATATTGCAGGATTGGTAGCAGCTGGTCTCCATCCCAATCCTATTCCGTTTGCTCATGTTGTAACTTCTACAACTCATAAAACCCTTCGTGGTCCTCGTGGCGGTCTCATCTTGACCAATGATGAAGAGCTGGCTAAGAAAATCAATTCAGCCATATTCCCTGGGCTTCAAGGTGGACCTTTGGAGCATGTCATTGCGGCTAAGGCTGTTGCTTTTAAAGAAGTTCTAGATCCTGCTTTTAAAGAATACATGCAGCAAGTTTTGAAGAATACGCAAGCCATGGTGGAAGTCTTTCTTCAAGATGAGGATTTCCGTGTCATTTCAGGGGGATCTGATAATCACCTTTTCCTGGTAGATGTCACAAAAGTTGTGGAGAATGGAAAAGTTGCTCAGCAACTCTTGGATGATGTTCATATTACCTTGAATAAGAATTCCATTCCTTATGAGCAGTTATCCCCATTTAAAACATCCGGTATTCGAATTGGTACGCCAGCTATTACAGCTCGTGGATTCAAGGAAGAAGAAGCACGGAAAGTTGCCCACTTAATCCTTAAAACTCTTAAAGCAAACGGAAATCCAGAAGAATTAGAAGAAGTAAAAGCAGGGGTGGCTGAATTAACAAGCGCCTTCCCACTATACAAGGACTAGTATGGATATTTACATTAAAGAAGCGATTATTCATCAATTTTCTCCTCAAAGTTTAGACCTTCAATTTTCCCAAGAATCCCTAGAATTGTCTCCCCGTATTGATGAATATCTTAGGAAAAAAATTGAAAAAGTTTACTCAGATGATGCTAAAAAAGGTGCTTTCGAATCTGAAAACACCTTTTTCAGTCACATCCAAGATGATTTGAGGGAAAGCTCTATTGCCATTAGCCAGCTCTGGTTAGAAGCCTTTAAGGAGGCTGAAAATCAGAAAATGAATGACTTAGTGTTTGTCAATTTTGATAAAGAAGGACAAAATCACTTTGCCTTTTTGCGTCTAGTGCTTAGAGATTCTCTAACCGATCTGGGGCAAGAAGAGAATCGGATCCAGCTGACCCAAAACCACCTTCCGGGATTTGGAGCCAGTCCAGATGAGGGCTTAGTTGTCAATCGGGTGACTGGCCAGTACTTTTTGCTGGAAAAACGAATCAAAGCTCAGGGGAGTTTCCTTCACTATTTTTCAGAAAAATTATTAGAAGTTGAGTTGGCTCCATCACCTAAAAAATCCATTCAAACCATGGAAAAAGCTGCGCAAAAAATTGCGGAGAGTTTTCAGGCAGATGATTTTCAGTTCCAGTCAAAACTAAAGTCATCCCTGCATAAAAACTTGGAGGCCAAACAGGAATTACGGCCAGAAGACATTGCGAATGATTTATTTGAGGATAATTTAACCGCGCGTCTAACTTTTATTGACCAGATGAAGGAAGAAGTTCCGGAAGCCATTCAATTCCAAGAAATTGATAGCCAGCGACAACTTAAACGATTGGAAAACCAAAAGCTTTCCCTATCAAATGGAATTCAGTTAATTGTGCCCAATCCGGTTTATGAAGATGCTGAATCAGTAGAGTTTATCATGAATGAGGATGGAACCTATTCGATTCTTATCAAAAATGTGGATGCGATTGAGAGTCTCTAATGATCAAACGAATATTTAGTTTCCTATTGATTTTGCTTGTATTTTTGGGAATGTGGAAAGGCTGGCAAACGGCACAGACGGTTGCCCATGTACGTTCTTACCAGCCGCTAGTTGAAGAGGCTTTGAGGAAAGAAAATTCGACCTTGGATTCTGATCTGGTTCTTGCCGTTATTTACACTGAAACCAAGGGGCAGGGGCAAGATGTTATGCAGGCCAGTGAGAGCCTGACTGGCCAGGTTGACTCACTGGCAACCCCCCAAGAAAGTATTGAACATGGGGTAAAAACTCTAAATAGCTATTACCTACATGGTCAAGAATTGGGAGTTGATGAGTGGACCTCTGTGCAGGCTTATAATTTTGGGAAAGCCTATATCGATTATGTGGCTAAGAATGGACAGAAAACGAGTCTCGAATTAGCCCAGACTTACTCACGGGATGTAGTTGCTCCTAGTCTTGGAAATATGAGTGGCGAGACCTACGCTTACTGGACCCCAATTTCCATCTTTCATGGACATGAACTCTACCGAAATGGTGGAAATTACTTTTATGCCAATCAAGTTCGTTTGAATCTGGATTTGATTCGCTTTTTTGAGCGCTTTAGCTAGCTTGATTTCCCCATTTTTAGCTAGCTTTTGATAAAATAAAAACAGGAGAGTAAGGGAGTGGAACTGTGACCAGAAGAATAAAGGCAATTTGGGCTCAAGACCAGAAGGGACTGATTGGGCAGGATGGACATCTCCCCTGGCGAATTCCAGAAGAATTGGCTCATTTTAAAGCGACTACAATGGGTCAAGCTATGCTCATGGGGCGTGTCACCTTTGAAGGTATGGGCAAGCGCGTGTTACCAGGACGGAAAAGTCTCATTTTGACGAGAGATCCGAATTATCAGGTGGATCATCCGGATGTTCTGGTCCTTCAATCTGTGGAAGAGGTTTTGAACTGGTACCAGCATCAAGAGCTAGAGCTCTATGTCATCGGTGGCCGTGAGATTTTCTGTGCCTTTGAAGAGTATCTGGATGAGCTGATTTGTTCTGAAATTCAGGGGGTCTTTGAAGGAGATGTTTATTTTCCTGCAGAATTTCCTTGGAAGTCCTTTGAGCTGTTTGAGCAGATTGAGCAGGAAACGGCTACTTTTCCCTTCACCATCTATAAATACAGGAGGATCACATAAAGGATGGAACGCAATCTATTCGGCCTTTTTACGGCCTTGCTTGGAGTTATTTGTGTTTTGTGTGCCTTGCAATCTTTTCAAAAGCGGCGCTATGGCTTAACTGCATTTTTTATGTTGAATGCCTTCACCAATTTAGTGAACACGATTCACGCCATTTATAATACCTTATTTTAATCTAGGAGTTAGATTTACATATGTCGAAATCGAGATCAAATGAAGTCATGATTTATTGTTCGTTTTGTGGTAAGAATCAAGATGAAGTTAAGAAAATCATTGCTGGAAATAATGCATTCATCTGTAATGAATGTGTCGAATTAGCTCAGGAAATTATTCGAGAAGAGTTAGCCGAGGAAGTGTTGGCCGACCTTTCTGAAGTGCCAAAACCACAAGAGCTGTTAGCTATTTTGAACCATTATGTTATCGGACAAGATCGGGCCAAGCGCGCTCTAGCAGTTGCTGTTTATAACCATTACAAACGGATCAATTTCCACGATAATCGGGATGATGAGACGGATGTTGAGTTGCAAAAATCCAATATCCTCATGATTGGTCCAACAGGATCCGGAAAGACTTTCCTGGCTCAAACTTTGGCAAAAAGCTTGAATGTTCCTTTTGCCATCGCTGATGCGACTGCCTTGACTGAAGCTGGATATGTCGGAGAAGACGTCGAAAACATTCTGCTAAAATTACTCCAAGCAGCTGATTTCAATATTGAACGCGCTGAGCGGGGAATCATTTATGTGGATGAGATTGATAAAATTGCTAAAAAGAGCGAGAATGTCTCTATTACCCGTGATGTATCCGGAGAAGGCGTTCAACAAGCCCTTCTCAAAATTATTGAGGGAACTGTTGCAAGTGTACCACCTCAAGGTGGACGCAAACACCCACAACAGGAAATGATTCAAGTGGATACCAAGAATATTCTCTTTATCGTTGGAGGTGCCTTTGACGGTATTGAAGAGATTGTTAAACAACGTCTAGGAGAAAAGATTATTGGCTTTGGTCACAACAACAAGGCAATTGATGAAAATGGTTCTTATATGCAAGAAATCGTTTCAGAGGATATCCAAAAATTCGGTATTATTCCAGAATTGATTGGACGTTTGCCTGTCTTTGCGGCTTTAGAGCCACTTGAGGTGCAAGATTTGGTCCGTATTCTTAAGGAGCCAAGAAATGCCTTGGTTAAACAGTACCAGACACTTCTCTCGTATGATGATGTTGACTTGGAATTTGAAGATGGAGCCTTGGAAGAAATTGCCCGCTTAGCCATTGACCGTAAGACAGGAGCTCGTGGACTTCGCTCTATCATTGAAGAAACCATGATGGATGTTATGTTTGAAGTTCCAAGTGAAGAGAATGTCAAGACGGTACGGATTACCAAAGAAGCTGTTCTTGGCTTGGAAAAACCAATTCTGGAAACAGCTTAACAAAGGAAGCAGGGAGGGGAGAGTGGGACAGAACAGTTTTCTACAAAAACTGTTCGATACAAGTCTTTATTTCAAGTTGTAAGCTGAAACGGTTTCCCCCAAAAACCGTCTCACTCCCACCTTCGCACTGTTGATTAGGTTGTTTTCAGAGATCAAAGAGTCAGAAATTGACTCTTTGAGTTTCTGGATAGGAGAACATGAAATGTTCTCTCAATAAAGAGATCGAAAACACCAATCAACCACTGGGTCAAAATATTTTTATAGTCTTTTAGTTTACTTTTAGTACAAGGCAGCGAGTCGTAGACAGTACTGAAGTACGGCAAGACGAGCTAACACAGTAATGAAAGATAAACTAAAAGAGTATACTAACTAAAATAGGAAGGTTGAGACTTTGGTCGCAACCTCTTTTTTAAGGAGAAGTTAATGGAACTAAATACCCACAATGCGGAACTTTTATTGAGTGCCACCAATAAAAGTCACTATCCTCAGGATGACATCCCTGAAATTGCTATGGCTGGTCGCTCCAATGTTGGAAAATCCAGTTTTATTAATAGGATACTCAATCGTAAAAATCTAGCTCGAACCTCTAGCAAACCTGGAAAAACTCAGTTATTAAATTTCTTCAATATCGACGATCAGTTGCGTTTTGTAGATGTCCCTGGTTATGGATATGCCAAGGTTTCGAAGAAGGAGCGGGAAAAATGGGGAAAAATGATTGAAGAGTACCTAACAAGTCGCGATAATCTTCGAGCCGTTGTAAGCCTTGTTGATTTTAGGCACGCTCCTTCACAAGATGATGTCCAAATGTATGATTTCCTTAAGTATTATGAAATTCCGGTTATTTTAGTGGCTACCAAGGTTGACAAAATTCCTAAAAGCCGCTGGAATAAACATGAAAAGATGATTAAAGATAAACTAGACTTTGATTCAAATGATGATTTTGTTCTTTTTTCATCTGAAACAAAGTATGGCATTGATCAGGCCTGGGATGCCATTCTAGCAAAAATTTAGAATCATTTGTGATCAGGTGGGGTACAGTGCCCTACCTTTTTATACGCTTTGAAAATCAAATTTAACCGTTGTCAGGTCAGACAGTCTAGTAGACTGTCTGAGATTCTAGTTGAAAAAACGAAGTTTTTGCCAACTTTGCCGTACTTATTTGAAATTTTCTTCGAAAGTTTTATAGTCTTTTAGTTTACTTTTAGTACAAGGCAGCGAGTCGTAGACAGTACTGAAGTATGGCAAGGCGAGCTAACACAGTAATAAAAGATAAACTAAAAGAGTATATCTTTAAGCTCAAAACCTCCCCCAGAGAATTCGAGCTGTCTGCGGCTCACTTCCTAGATTAATTTTTTATTTTCATTGAGTATTAGATGTCTTGAAATTACTGGTCTATTTGTCAATGGGGTCAATTTTTAGACGAAAAGATGGTATAATGAAAGGTGACTAAAACAAAGGATGAGAAGATGATAAGTAGAGAGATGATTCAACGAGAACTTGAGGGAGTCGATATTCGCTTTGATTATCCCTTAAAGGAATTTACCTATACAAAAGTAGGTGGACCTGTCGATTATCTGGTGTTTCCGCGTAATAAGTATGAATTGTTGCGGATTGTGAAATTAGCTAATCGAGAAGAGATACCTTGGATGGTGTTAGGGAACTCTAGTAACATCATTATTCGCGATGGTGGAGTTCGTGGTTTTGTGATTATGTTTAACCATCTGAATCATATTACAGTGGATGGATACATGATTGAAGCGGAGGCTGGAGCCAATCTGATACAGACAACGCATGTTGCCCTGCACCATAGCCTGTCAGGTTTTGAATTTGCTTGTGGGATTCCAGGAAGCGTTGGTGGAGCGGTTTTCATGAATGCGGGAGCCTATGGCGGTGAAATTGGTCATGTTTTAGAGTCTTGTACGATTTTGACCAAAGAAGGAGAGCTAAAAACATTAGAAAATCGGGATATGCGCTTTGGGTACCGCCATTCAGCAATTCAAGGGACTGGAGATATTGTGATATCAGCTAAGTTTTCTCTGAAGCCTGGGGACCATCAGTTGATTGAACAGGAAATGAAGCGGTTGACACATTTAAGGGAATTGAAACAACCCTTGGAATACCCAAGTTGTGGTTCTGTTTTTAAACGCCCTCCTGGATATTTTGCTGGTCAATTAATCTCAGAGGCTAATTTGAAGGGACATCGAATCGGTGGTGTGGAAGTATCGACCAAGCATTCTGGGTTTATGGTGAATCGGTATGATGGGACGGCTGCGGATTATGAGCAACTGATCCAGGATGTTATTGAACGGGTAGAAAAGCATGCAGGTGTACGTTTAGAGCCTGAAGTTAGAATTATTGGAGACTACGAGTGAAACAACCAATTATTGAATTTCGGCATGTATCCAAAGTCTATGAGGATACTGGAACCCAGGTCTTAAAAGACATTAATTTTGAACTGGAAGAGGGGAAATTTTACACTCTTCTTGGAGCATCTGGTTCTGGAAAATCAACGATTTTGAATATGATTGCCGGACTCTTAGATCCCTCATCAGGAGACATTTTTTTGGATGGCCATCGTTTGAATGATGTTCCCATTAACCAGCGGGACGTTCATACGGTATTTCAGTCTTACGCCTTATTCCCACATATGAATGTGTTTGACAATGTGGCTTTTCCTCTTAAAGTTCGCAAGGTGGGTAAGGAAGAAATCGCTACACGTGTTAGCCAGGTTTTAAAAATGGTGCAGTTGTCTGGCTATGAAAAACGGTCAATTCGAAAATTGTCCGGTGGACAGCGACAGCGGGTAGCTATTGCACGCGCCATTATCAATCAACCTCGAGTTGTTTTGTTGGACGAACCTCTATCGGCCCTTGATTTAAAACTGAGAACTGACATGCAGTACGAGCTGCGTGAATTGCAACAGCGTTTGGGGATTACCTTTGTGTTTGTAACCCATGATCAGGAAGAAGCTTTGGCCATGAGTGACTGGATTTTTGTGATGAATGAAGGTGAGATTGTTCAGTCTGGGACACCCGTAGATATCTATGATGAGCCTATCAACCATTTTGTTGCTAGTTTTATTGGCGAATCCAATATTCTTCCAGGTACGATGATTGAAGATTACCTGGTTGAGTTTAATGGACAACGATTTGAAGCGGTTGATGGAGGAATGCGTCCTCGTGAATCCGTTGAAGTTGTTATCCGACCTGAAGATTTGCGAATTACCTTACCAGAAGAAGGAAAATTACAGGTTACAGTAGATACTCAATTGTTCCGGGGAGTTCATTATGAAATTATTGCCTATGATGAGCTTGGGAATGAGTGGATGATTCATTCAACTCGAAAAGCCATCGTAGGGGAAGTAATCGGATTGGATTTTGAACCCGAAGATATTCATATCATGCGTTTAAATGAAACTGAGGAAGAGTTTGATGCCCGTATTGAAGAGTACGTTGATATGGATGAACAAGAGGCTGGTCTAATCCAAGCGATTGAGGAGGAGCGAGATGAAGACAAGAATCACTAATCTCTTTTCCATCCCCTATATTCTGTGGATTTTGCTCTTTGTATTAGCTCCCTTAGCCTTGATTGTCTTTCAATCTTTCTTTACAATAGATGGTTCCTTTTCACTGGATAATTTCAGAACGTTTTTTCAAGCTGATAATGCTACCTATCTGAGGATGGGTTTTAACTCCATTTTGTATGCGAGTTTGATTACCTTATTAACGCTAGCCATCAGCTATCCCATGGCTTATTTTTTAACCCAGCTTAAGCACAAGGAGCTTTGGTTATTACTGATTATTCTTCCAACTTGGATCAATCTTCTCTTAAAAGCCTATGCTTTTCTAGGGATTTTTAGCCAAGATGGTGCGGTTAATCAATTTTTAACCTTTGTAGGGATTGGTCCGCAGCAGTTGCTCTTTACGGATTTTTCTTTTTTGATGGTCAGTTCCTACATCGAATTGCCTTTTATGATTTTACCGATTTTTCATGCTTTGGATGAATTGGATAAGGCTGTTATCACTGCCTCCTATGACCTTGGTGGCAGTCGCTGGCAAACCTTTTGGTGGGTGATTTTCCCCATGTCTATGAAGGGCGTTCGTTCGGGCGTTCAAGCGGTCTTTATTCCTAGCCTTAGCCTCTTTATGCTGACTCGTTTGATTGGAGGAAACCGTGTTATTACCCTAGGGACTGCCATTGAGCAACATTTCCTCATCACTGAAAACTGGGGGATGGGATCGACCATCGGAGTTGTTCTGATTTTGGCTATGTTACTGACGATGTGGTTGACGAGAGAGAGGACAGACGCATGAAAAAATTAGCAAATCTCTATCTATTTCTTGTATTTGCCCTCCTCTATCTTCCTATTTTCTATCTCATTCTATATGCTTTCAATAAGGGTGGAGATATGAATGCCTTTACTGGGTTCACTTGGGAGCATTTTCGAACTTTGTTCTCTGATCAACGCTTGATCCTCATTTTAGCTCAGACCTTTTTCTTAGCCTTTTTGTCATCTAGTATTGCGACGACAATCGGTACTTTTGGGGCGATCCTTCTGCATCGAATGAAAAAGCCATTACAAGGTAGCCTCCTTGGATTTAACAATATCTTAATGGTGGCTCCGGATGTAATGACAGGTGCTAGTTTCTTGATTTTGTTTACGTTGATTGGATTTCAACTGGGGTTTATCTCTGTTCTCCTTAGTCACATAGCCTTTTCCATTCCCATTGTTGTTTTGATGGTTTTGCCACGCTTGCAAGAAATGAATGATGATATGATTAACGCTGCTTATGATTTGGGGGCATCGGAAGGACAAGTATTACGGGAAATTCTTTTTCCCTATCTAACTCCAGCTATTATTGCAGCTTATTTCATGGCCTTCACTTATTCTTTAGATGACTTTGCGGTCACCTTTTTTGTCACAGGAAATGGCTTTACGACATTGGCTGTTGAAATCTATTCTCGAGCTAGACGAGGTGTTTCCCTAGAGATTAACGCTCTATCCACTTTGGTCTTTCTTTTCAGTATCTTACTGGTCATTGGTTTTTATTTTATTTCTAGGCAAAAGGAGGAGGGGCAATGAAGCAGCTAATCAGCTTTTTAGCAGGAATCGGCTTAATTCTTCTAACCCTAGGAATGATGATTCTGCAACTTCAACCCAAAGATAGCCAAGATCAAAAACGGCCTTTGGTGATTTACAATTGGGGCGATTACATTGACCCAGAGCTCATTGAGCAATTCACAGCAGAAACGGGAATCCGTGTTCAGTATGAGACCTTTGATTCCAACGAAGCTATGTATACCAAGGTCAAACAAGGAGGAACAACCTATGATATCGCCATTCCAAGTGAGTACATGATTCAGAAAATGACTCAGGAAGGATTACTGGAGAAATTAGATCACAGTAAGATTAAGGGACTTGAACACATTGACCCATCTTTCCTGGATCAGAGCTTTGACCCTCAAAATACTTATTCTATTCCATATTTTTGGGGAACTCTTGGTATTGTTTACAATGATCAACTGATTAAGGATGCGCCTCAGCATTGGACTGATTTATGGAAACATGAGTACAGGAATCAAATTATGTTAATTGATGGTGCGCGTGAGGTTATGGGCTTAAGTCTCAATTCTCTTGGATTTTCGATTAATAGTCAAAAAATGTCTGAGTTGGAGCAGGCGACAGAACATCTCTATCGCTTAACACCAAATATTAAGGCTATTGTGGCAGATGAGATGAAAACGTATATGATTCAGAACAATGCGGGCCTAGGAGTAACTTTTTCTGGGGAGGCTCGTCAAATGTTAGATGCAAACGAGCATCTCCATTACGTTGTCCCACCTGAGGGATCGAATCTCTGGTTTGATAATATCGTCATTCCGCATACTGTCAAGAACCGTGAGGCTGCTTACGCATTTATCAACTTTATGCTACGGCCAGATGTAGCCCTTCAAAATGCCGAATATATCGGCTATTCAACCCCTAACCTAACGGCACAGGCTGAGTTACCTGATGAACTGCGATTAGACCAATCCTTTTATCCATCAGAAGAAGCCAAACAAAATCTTGAGGTCTATCAAAACCTAGGACCTAAATGGTTGGGAATCTACAATGATCTCTTTCTACAATTTAAAATGTATCCAAAATGAGTTTTGAAACTCTCATCATGTTAGGGATTCTTGACTGGATTTTTAATAGACAAGCTGAAACGCCTCAAGAAGACGGATTGTGTTCTTCTTCTTGAGGCGTTTTCGAATAGAAAGGTAAGAGATGTCAAAAAACGACCATACTAGGTATGATCGTTCTGATGATTAGTTACGAACTGCTGACGCAAATTCTTCTTTAGCAAATGCTTCATCAATGATAGCTTTCAATTGTTTAGCAGATGCTTGCATTTGTTGCAATTCACGGTCGTTCAATGGGATGTTGACTGGACGAACAATACCATGTGCACCAACGATAGCAGGTTGACCGATGAAGACGTCATCAATTCCATATTGACCATCTTGGTAAGTTGAAAGTGGAAGTACTGCATTTTCATCATCCAAGATAGCCTTAGTAATACGAGCTAGGGCAACCGCGATACCGTAGAAGGTAGCACCTTTTTTCTCGATGATTGAGTAAGCTGCATCACGAACAGATACAAAGAGATCAACAAGACCTTGCTCATCGATGTCACGGTTATCTTGCAACCATTGTTCCAATTTCACACCGGCAACGTTAGCGTGTGACCAAACAGCAAACTCAGAATCTCCGTGCTCACCCATGATGTAGGCATGGACAGAACGAGCATCGATACCGATTTTTTCAGCTAGTGCTTGACGGAAACGAGCAGAGTCCAAAGAAGTACCTGAACCGATTACGCGCTCTTTAGGGAAACCTGAGAATTTCCAAGTTGAATAAGTAAGGATATCTACTGGGTTAGCAGCAACCAAGAAAATACCGTTAAATCCTGAGTCAACGATTTGAGTAACAACTTCTTTGTTGATACGCAAGTTTTTCTCAACCAAGTCCAAACGAGTTTCACCTGGTTTTTGTGGAGCACCAGCAGTCAAAACAACAAGGTCAGCATCGTGTGCATCTGCATAATCAGCGGCGTAGATTTTTTTAGGTGAAGTGAAGGCCAAAGCGTGGCTCAAGTCTTCTGCATCCCCTTGAGTTTTTTCTTTAAAGATATCTACAATACCCAATTCTTGTGCAATTCCTTGTGTTACAAGTGCGAATGCGTATGAAGAACCTACGGCTCCGTCACCAACAAGGATAACCTTTTTGTGTTGTTTAGTAGCAGTCATGATCTAAACATCTCCTTTTCTTTTTAAAGAGAGTTGCCTCTCTCACAATGTTCATTCTACCACCTAAAATGCTTTTTGTCGATAGGGTGACAAAATGTAAACGCTTTAGACTATAATTTTTTGTGAAATTTGAGCATATAAATTGGAAGCGGATTCAGTTGGTGGTATAATACTATTGGTTAGCCAAGTTGGAATGGTTAACAGGATAAATACTCATTCAAACCAAGGAGGATTTGCTATGGTTTTCAAAACTAGTAATGCAGAAGGACCTGTTGATTTTATTAATACCTATGACTTAGAGCCAATGGCTCAAAAGGTTATTCCGAAAGCAGCTTTTGGCTATATTGCCAGTGGTGCTGAGGATACCTTTACTTTAAGGGAAAACATCCGTGCATTCAACCATAAACTAATTGTTCCACAAACTTTGATGAACGTTGAGAATCCTTCAACTGAAGTGGAAATCTATGGAGATAAGCTGACTTCTCCAATTATCATGGCGCCTGTTGCAGCTCATAAATTGGCTAACGAGCAAGGTGAAGTTGCAACCGCTAAAGGTGTGCATGAATTTGGTTCTCTCTTTACAACCAGTTCTTACTCAACAACAGACTTGCCAGAAATTACACAAGCCTTGAATGGTAGTCCTCACTGGTTCCAATTCTACTTTAGCAAAGATGATGGCATTAACCGTCACATCATGGATCGAGTGAAAGCCGAAGGGTATAAAGCCATTGTCTTGACGGCCGATGCGACTGTTGGTGGAAACCGTGAAGTAGACAAGCGAAATGGTTTTGTTTTCCCAGTGGGCATGCCAATCGTTGAGGAGTATTTACCAGATGGAGCTGGTAAAACAATGGATTTTGTTTATGAGTCTGCTAAACAAAAACTATCTCCAAGAGATGTAGAGTTTATTGCGGAATATTCAGGCCTACCTGTTTATGTAAAAGGCCCACAATGTAAAGAGGATGTAGAACGTTCTCTAGGTGCAGGTGCATCTGGTATTTGGGTAACCAACCACGGTGGTCGACAAATTGACGGTGGTCCAGCTTCCTTTGATTCTCTACAAGAAGTGGCAGAAGCAGTTGATAAACGTGTGCCAATTGTCTTCGACTCTGGTGTGCGTCGTGGTCAACACGTGTTTAAAGCTTTAGCTTCAGGTGCTGATCTAGTAGCAATTGGTCGTCCAGTTATCTATGGACTTAGTCTAGGAGGAAGCGTTGGGGTTCGTCAAGTCTTTGAGCATATCAATAACGAATTAAAAACAGTTATGCAGTTAGCAGGTGCTCAAACTATTGAAGATGTGAAAAACACAAAACTTCGCCACAATCCATACAACCCAAGTTTCCCAGTGGATTCCCGTGATTTGAAATTGTATTAACATTTAGTTCGTAGTTCCACCTCCGCACAGTTGATTAGGTTACTTTCGGAGGTCAAAGAGTCAGGAATTGACTCTTTGAGTATCTGGATAAGAGAACATGAAATGTTCTCTCAATAAAAGCGAACAATTGTAATTTGCTTCGCAAATCCTATCTGCTACCTCAAACAGCCTTTTAGCTGTTTGACCAATCAACCACTGCGTCCTAGTGATTTTACTAACTAAAACTCCAAGCAGGCTTCGCCTGCTAACTCATGACGGAAAATTAGTTTAGGTATATAATAAAGATGAGCAATACAAATCCGTAAGTTTATTAGGGCTTTGCCGAGCCTGTAACTAAAACTGGATGAATAAGAGTCATGAGATAACTCGAATACGCCTTGAGCGTGAAAATAAAATTACAAAACAGCCTCTTA
>NZ_JADPMS010000010.1:0-47365 GCF_015686645.1 Streptococcus sp. NLN76
TTACCGGTTTCATAAAGGCTTACGATGGTTTCTTTGAATTCTTTACTATACTTTTGTGACATATGGACTTCTCCTTTGGTTTGAGATAATTCTACCAAATCGTGTCCATGAAATCATACTAACACCACCATTTTAGCAAGAAATGAGGTAAAAGACAAATGGCATCAATTAGAAAACGTCCTAATGGATGGGAATATAGAATATCCTATAAAAGACCTGATGGAACCTTCGCCATTAAATCAAAAGGTGGATTTGCTAATAAAACGTTAGCTAAAGCTGCTGCTGTAAAAGCTGAAAATCAGTTAAACGAAAATCCGTTAACTGACGAAAATGTAACACTCTATAACTTCTCTCAAACCTGGGCAGAAATTTACAAGAAACCTTTTGTGACTGAAAAGACATGGGAAACTTACACAAAAAATCTAAAACATATCCAACATTACTTTGGACCAGCAAAATTAAGAGAAATTACCCCAATTCAATATCAAAAAGTTTTAAATGACTTTGGGAAAAAATTTGCTCAAGAAACTCTCGAGAAATTTCATTATCAGATCAAAGCAGCCGTAAAAGTTGCTGTTCGAGAAAAATTATTAAATTCTAATTTTACAGAAGGGGCTGTAATAAAATCTCAAGTTGCACCTAGGTCTACTAAATCTAAATTCTTAGAAGAAGAGGAATATCTCCATCTAATCAAAGTCACTCGAGAAAATTTCCAATATGTCACCTATCTAACACTGTTTCTAATTGCAGTAACTGGACTTCGTTTCGCAGAAGTAATGGGAATAACCTGGAGTGACATTGATTTCCAATCTGGAATCATTGATATTAATAAGTCCTTTGACTACTCAAATTCCCAAGAATTTGTACCTACAAAAAACAAGCAGTCTATGAGACAAATACCAATCGATACTCGAACTTTAGAGATACTAAGCGAATATCGAGATAAGTATTACAAAGACAATCCCTTAAATAGAGTTTGCTATGGAACTTCTAATTCTTATTCAAACAGACTCCTGAAACAAATTGTTGGACGAAATGTACACAACCATTCTCTAAGACATACTTACGCCTCCTACCTAATTTTAAAAGGTGTAGATCTAATTTCCATATCTCAATTACTTGGTCATGAGAACTTGAATATTACCCTAAAAACCTACGCTCACCAACTAGACAAACTTAGAGATAAGAACAATGAGCAAATTCGAAATATATTTTCTTCGCTTTAATTTTGGTCATATTTTGGTCAAACACCTTCAAAGTCCCTATAAATAAAACACCTTAAATCCGTCTACCGCCTTTAACAACCCCTTTTATCCGAATTTATACTGATGAAAAGCCCGAAAAATCGGGCTTTTTTGATTTTTGAGTGGGATAAATGGGGATAAAGGTGAGAAAGTTGGTGGGCAAATGGTGGGCAAAAGCAAAAAAAATCCCTCTGGAAAATCCAGAGGGAAACAGATCACAACACCTACTTCACTGGCCTATAAAAGCAACTACTTAAATTATAAAAAATTTAACTACCTCTGATTCTAGGAATAGGTGGGACGGGAATTCCCCACCTCTCAGATACCGTTCAACGGTGTGTGTGCTCCCGATATTTTTCTACTTCTATTCCTTACTACTATGATACAACCATCCTTGATTTTTTACTACAAATATTTTATGACAGATATTGAAAGCACCTACAGTCAAAAGAGAATCGATTATAAAAACTTAGGTCTTATCATTTTTAGCTTACTAACCTTACTTAGCTTGTCTGCATGTTCCATCATTATAGAACAAATTTCAAACTTAGCATCTTCAGAATCCTCCAGCACGCAAGAGGGATCTAGCGATAACGAAGGAAAACTCCAAGCATCCAGTAAAAAGAAAAAGGAAGTTTATAAAGCCGGAGATAAAATCACCTTCGACAATATCGCTGAGTTCACTATTACGAAGCTGAGTGGTCAGAAGAAGGTGATCAATACGAAAGCAACCAACCTGAAAGGTTCTCAAAGTACCCTATAATGTAACCAACCTTGGCACAGCAGGGCTATTCCTCGGAACCGGTATGGAGCTCTATGTCGGAAACAAGAAAATGCAGGCTTATTCCATCGGTAACACTTATGTTACGATTTCTGAAGGCAGAAGCTACGATCACGCAGTTGCCAACTTTGCAGTCAGTGGAGATGGCAATATTGAGCTTGAAATCCAACCAAGCTACGATTCCCAAGTTGCAGTCGTCTCTATCGAAATTAACGACGGTAAAGCCTAGACTTCTCTCCTTTGGGGAGTTTTTTTCTTTTAAAAAAACGAATAAAAAAGAAAAAGACCACAAAGGAGCTAATCATGAAGAAACGACTAGTTACCCTGCTCATCGCCCTCTTAAGCTTACTGCTACACGCGCCAATTCTGGCAGAGGCTCGGAAGGAAGTCAGCCCACAGGAAGCCAGTACTTATCCCTTTCATTTGACGCAGGCACTCATCGCGCGGATAGAGTCAGGACAAACTGTCCGAGGTACGGGCACCTACCTCGGTAAAGGTGCCTTCCTCACCGCAGCCCACAATCTCACAGATGAACAGGGGCAGCTACGATCTGGGCAGACCGTTGAAACTTACAATGCTCAAGGGAAAAAGGTCTTCCACACGGGAACCTCTGCCACCCCTTACCACCTGGCCCCGTCTTATAGCGGTTATGAGGATTTAAAAAACGACTTAGCTCTTATCCAAGTTGATTCCAGCCTAGGACTTCCAACGGATAAACAAGAACTCAAGCTGGCTATCTACCACCAGCCTCAAAAACTGTTGGGGAAAACTGTGTCCACCATGGGCTTCTCCAGCCTCACGCGCCAACCTTACACCCAAGCAGCTGGTAAAATCATTCGTGTGGAAGCTGACGGCACCCTGACTGCAGATCTTGGATTGGTGCAGGAAAACTCTGGATCTCCCGTCTTCCTAGATGGTCAAATCATGGGAATTATCACCGCAGTAACCGAAGAATGCCGAGGGCAGAGCATTTGTTACCAAGCTACCATCACGCCTTTAACACAAGACTTGAAAAAGCAAGTCTTGGACAAACTTGGACTAGAAGTCCGAATTGTAAACTAAAGAATTTAAAATCAGCTTCCGTTCGGAAGCTGCTCTTCTCTTTTCTCAATGGCCCAAGTAAGCTGTGTCAATCGTCCGCAGGCCGTCAATGTGGAGGCTGAGATTGTCCTTAATCGGTCCACCTAGAGGATCCAGAATAAAGTCGATACCTTCACGTCGGGCCAGTTTGGCGGCAGGGACGAAGTCACTGTCGCCGGCGATGAGGATAATACGGTCTACTTGCTGTTTATAAGCAAGGGAAGAGATGTCTAAGCCGATTCGGATGTCAGTTCCTTTCTGTTGAAGGTTCAGGCGGAAATCCGACTCTTGAAGATCCTTCGCTGTTCGTTGGCCAGAGAGCAGAGACTGAAGGGCCTCCTCCCGCAAGGTGTAAAGGGGCTTGTTCTCAGATAGCTCCCCCATGCGCAAAGCCACACGCCGCTTGTGGCTCAACTCCATAAAAAATTCTTCGGTCCAGCGTAGTGTGTCACTTCTGCTGTAGTCAATAACCCGATCTCCGAAAGGATTGAGCAGACTGGCCTGGATTGGGGGACAGTCATAGTAGAAAATGCGATAGAGATCGTGCCGCACTTCTGCCTGGTAACAGGATTCTTTAAGATGCCGCGTACAATATTTATACAGGCGTTGGGCTGACTGGGCTGGATCCTCCGAACCAAAGGCCAGATTTGTCCGTTTGCGGTAGTATCCACCATCGACTAAGATTGCTGTTTTCATAGGTCTCCTTTTCTTACCGAGGGAAGGTAGGATGACTGCACCCAACCTTTTCTCGGCAGACTTTATAAAATCTGAGAGTTTTTCCCGCTCCCATATTTTTATTCGAAAAAAATTAAAAAAAGACCTAGCGAAAGATTTTTTCGCCGGTCTACTTTTAATATTCAACAAAACGTCCCAGAACGTGAACATTATCTGCAATGGTCACAAAGGCCTTGGGATCCGTTTCGCGCATAATCCACTTAAATTTATGATATTCCGCTCGGGTAATAATGGTGATCAACACCGCCTTGCGCTCATGCTCGTAAGCCCCCTCAGCATCGTTCAAAATCGTCACTCCACGCTCCAACCTAGCGTGAATTTCCTTGATAACCAGCTCCGGATGGCTGGTGACAATCATGGCCTGCATTTTTCTTTGTTTGGTGAAAACCAAATCGGTCACGCGCGTGGACACGAAGAGGGTCACCAAAGAATAAAAGGCGTAGGGCCAGCCAAAGGAGAGCCCGGCCATGAGAATGATAACCCCGTTAAGGGCCAGCGACAGGTTACCGACCTGCCGACCGGTCCGCTTGCGGATTGTCAGGATTAAGACATCCATACCGCCACTGGAGATATTGGCCCGAAGGGCCAAACCAATCCCCAAGCCCATCAGAACACCCCCAAAAAGGGCGTTGATGATGGGATCTGTGGTCAGAGTCAACTCTGGAATCCACTCTAGGAAGAGGGTCGAGAAACTAACCGTTATGAAGGTGAAAATGGTAAACTTGTGGCCAATCTGATACCAAGCCAGGACCATCAGGGGAATATTGATGGCGTAGTAAATCAAGGCCAGTTGCAGATTGATGCCAAAATGATTGAGTAATTGAGCCTGAATAATCTGAGCCAAACCGGTTGCCCCAGCAGAATAGACATGACCGGGTTGGTAAAAGAGATTGACCGCAATCGCGGACAAGATTCCATACAAGACCGCGGCGGACAATTTCTCGTCATATTTTTCTCGAGAAATACTCTGCAAAAGCTTGATAAAGTGGAAACGCCTGCCTAGTTCATCCAACCAGACCCGAAAAGCACGATAATATTTATTGTCTTTCATCCTCTTGGACCCGTAGACTCAGTTCTTCCAATTGGCTCAAAGCCACTGGACTCGGTGCCTGAGTCATAGGGTCTGTGGCCTTGTTGTTTTTCGGAAAGGCAATGACTTCCCGAATATTGTCTTGGCCAGCTAGCAGCATAACGAAGCGGTCCAAACCGATGGCCAATCCACCATGTGGTGGGAAGCCGTAGTCCATAGCTTCCAATAGGAAGCCAAACTGCTCTTCTGCTTCTTCTTGACTGAATCCAAGAGCTTTAAACATGCGTTCTTGTAAGTCTCGTTGGTTAATCCGAAGGCTTCCGCCTCCCAACTCATAACCATTCAAGACAATATCATAGGCGATCGCCTTAACCTTGCTGAGGTCACCTTCCAATTCGGAAGCCGTATCCATTTGTGGCAGGGTAAACGGATGGTGGGCACTCATGTAACGACCTTCCTCTTCAGACCATTCAAACATTGGCCAGTCCACAACCCAGAGGAAATCGAATCGACTCTCGTCGATAAGTCCTAGCTCTTTTCCTAAGCGCACGCGAAGCGCCCCAAGAGTAGCATTAGCCACTTCCATTTCATCCGCAACAAAGAGAACAAGGTCTTGGGCTCCCAAATTGAGGTGAGCGACCAACTTCTCTTCATGGCTAGTCAAGAATTTCGCAACGGGACCTGTAAGAGCACCGTCAACGTACTTAACCCATGCCAGACCCTTGGCACCGTATTGCTTGGCGACCTCGGTCAACTTATCGATATCTTTCCGAGAGTATTGGTCCGCTGCCCCACGCACCACGATGGCTTTAACAGCTGGTGCTTCAGAGAAAACCTTGAATTCAACATCTGAAACGAGGTCTGTCAAGTCTTCCAGCAGCATCTCAAAACGGGTATCTGGTTTATCGACACCGTAAAGACGCATGGCTTCTTCGTATTTCATGCGAGGGAAAGGTAGGGTCACCTCAATGCCCTTGGTATCCTTCATAACCTTAGCAATCATTCCTTCCACCAAGTCTTGGATTTCTTGATCCGATAGGAAGGACGTCTCTAAGTCGACTTGCGTAAACTCTGGCTGACGGTCTCCACGCAAGTCCTCATCACGGAAACATTTCACGATTTGATAGTAACGGTCAAATCCAGCATTCATCAAGAGCTGCTTGGTGATTTGTGGACTCTGTGGAAGAGCATAGAAATGTCCTTCATGCACCCGGCTTGGGACCAAGTAGTCTCGTGCTCCTTCTGGAGTCGATTTGGCCAAGAAAGGAGTCTCCACATCGATAAACTCATGCTCATCCAAATAGTTGCGAATACTGTGGGTAACCTGCGCACGGAGTTTGAAATTCGCCAACATTTCCGGACGACGTAGGTCAAGGTAACGGTAACGCAAACGCGTATCATCGTTGACCTCAATCCCATCTTTGATTTCGAACGGAGTCGTTTTAGCCGTATTCAAGACGGTCAACTGCTCAACCTGCATCTCCACTTGCCCCGTAGGTAATTGATCATTGGCCTGCTCACGCGCCAAAATCTTCCCGGTCACCTCAATGACATACTCAGATCGCAAACTTTCTGCCGCCTGCATAACAGACGCATCCACCAATTCTGGATTGATCACCAACTGCATCAAGCCTTCGCGGTCACGCAAATCGATAAAAATCAAGCCTCCCAAGTCCCGACGACGACCAACCCAACCTTTTAGGGTCAGTGTCTGACCAATTTGCTCCGAGCGCACACGCCCCGCATACATCGAACGTTCCATCAACTATTCCTCTTTCTCTGTTTGTCTTATTTCATGTAAAATTTCAATGGCTGTACCCGTTACAAAGTAGGCCAGTCCAGCCAAAAAACCGAAAATTGGTGCTAAATAACGGTAAAGGAAATCTCCCCGCACCAAGAAGCAGATACAACCAATCACGAAACCAATCACCACTGCCTGTATACAGGCCCCAAGTAATTTCTTCTTCATGGCCTACTACTCCAAAATCGGCGCCAGAACGCCCCGTGCATCTGCCTCGAGATCAGCCAAGCTAACTTGAATTTGTTCCCGTGTCTGGTTGTCCTTGACCGTCACCTGTCCAGATTCTAACTCAGATTCTCCAAAGGTAATCAAGGCCCGCGCCTGGAATTGACCCGCCGCCTTAAACTGAGCCTTGAGCTTGCGGTTGAGATACTCTCGTTCCGCTGTCAAACCCTGTCGACGCAAAGACTGAACCAAAAGGGTTGCAGCCCGATTCACCTCTGCGCCTAGGGTAGCAACATAGACATCCAAGGCTAGTAAGCCTGGAAGTTCTACCCCTTGCTCGTCAAGCAGCAAAAGCAACCGCTCCACCCCAAGACCAAACCCGAATCCTGGGGTCTCAGGACCACCAAAGTAGGAGACCAAACCGTCGTACCGACCACCGGCACAAACGGTCAAATCGGATCCCTTAACGTCTGTGATAAATTCAAAAATTGTGTGGTTGTAGTAGTCCAAACCACGAACCATTCTCGGATCCATAACATAGTCAATACCCAAGGCATCCAAGAGCTCCCGCACTTGATCCAAGTGTTCCTGGCTCTCCGCATCCAAATAATCCAGAATGGACGGTGCCCCTTCCACAACTGCCTGGTCCGCTTTTTCCTTGGAGTCCAAGACCCGCAACGGATTCTCTTCCAAGCGGCGCTGACTATCTGCGGATAGGGTCTCCTTATGAGGCAAGAGGTAGTCAATCAAAGCTTGACGGTAAGCTGCGCGTGATTCCGGAGTTCCCAAGCTGTTCAAATGCAGACGAATTCCCTGCAGACCAAGTTCTCGGAAAAAATCAGCCGCCATGGCGATGACTTCCACATCCGTTGCAGGATTGCTAGATCCAAATGCTTCCACCCCGATTTGGTGGAACTCCCGCAAGCGTCCCGCTTGCGGCCGCTCATATCGGAACATGGAACCCATGTAAAACAGCTTAACTGGCTTCTGCACCTCTGGCGCAAACAGCTTATTCTCTACATAAGAACGCACTACCGGAGCAGTCCCTTCTGGTCTTAGGGTAATATGTCGGTCTCCCTTGTCATAGAAATCATACATTTCCTTGCTAACAATATCGGTGGTATCTCCAACCGACCGACTAATGACCTCGTAGTGCTCGAAGAGCGGCGTCCGAATTTCTTCAAACCGGTAACGTCCAAAGATTTCCCGAGCTCGGGCTTCCACAAATTGCCATTTTCGAGATTCACCAGGCAAGATGTCCTGCGTTCCCTTTGGTTTCTGTAGTTTCATAATGTTCCTTTTCCTTTAGTTGCATTAGTACAATTTTAGCACAATTCCCACCTCTACGAAAGCCTTATCACCAACTTCGTCAACCTACTTGGGAGTAGACCGACTAGCCTCCCCTAGCTTGATTTGACTCCCAAACAAAACGAACTATTGTGCAAGCATTCGCATAAAACATTCGGATTGTTCTTGGTTTAT
Organism: Streptococcus sp. NLN76; assembly: GCF_015686645.1. Lineage (NCBI taxonomy): Bacteria > Bacillati > Bacillota > Bacilli > Lactobacillales > Streptococcaceae > Streptococcus > Streptococcus sp. NLN76. The sequence continues at coordinate 8,319 of NZ_JADPMS010000010.1, forward strand.
CCTGATATTTCTGATACAATGAAATCATCAAAAGATAGGAGATCCCCATGGAAAAAAAGGCTGTTTATAAGTATATGTTGCGTGCTTCTCTGCTACTAGCGCCACTTGTGTTATCGACCACGTTGACACAAGGGACTGTCGCGGCAAATGATCAAACTCCTGCAACTGAAAACCTTCCCGCTGACACAAATCAAGTAACTCCAAATCATTCGGATTTATCAGAGGTACCCGCTGAAACCCCAATTGACAACCAACCTGTAGAAACAGTTTCAGCAGATTCCAATAGCTCAACCACACCTCTCGCACAAGCACGAGAGAGCGAAAAAGGACAAGAACTAACCGTCTCTGGTAAAGTCATCAGTAAGGTCAATGCTTGGGGCGGCAATGGCTTCTACATCCAAGACGCGGCTGGCGACGGCCTCTATGTGTATCCTGGTAAAAAACAGGATGTCGCTATGGGAGATACGGTTCAATTAGAGGGAACCTTAGGGGACTTCAATGGAGAACTTCAACTAACCAAGGTTGCTAACCTCACAAAAGTCGCAGATCTTTCGGTTCCAGAACCGACCGTCACAACTGTCGACGGCTTGACAGACAATCTCCAATCAACGCTCGTAACCCTAGAGAATATGACCGTGGGCGCTATCTCTAGTGATAAAAACGGGACCTCCACCTTTAACATCCGTGACGCAGATGGCAAATCCGTCGCAGTTCGGGTCGATAGCCGCACAGGGATTACCAATGCCATTCTAACCAACTTAATCTCTGAAAACGACACCTTCAACATCACAGCGATCTTATCCACCTATCGAGGCAAAAATCAACTAAAACCATTCTTGGAAAATCAGTTTGAAGTTGTCAAAAAAGGCACGGCAGCTCCACCAGAAGAAGCATTCGTAACGGTTGGACAAATCCAGGGAGAGAGCCACACCTCTCCTCTTGAAAATCAAACGGTCACCGTGAAAAATGTGGTGGTCACTTACATTGCCAACAAAAACCACTTCTACATTCAAGACTTGACACCCGATGGCAACCCAAAAACATCTGACGGCGTTAACGTTTTCCAAACCAATCACCAAGTTGCCCTTGGCGACATCCTAACCGTAACAGGGAAAGTCGTTGAATATCTCGGAACTGGCTACAGCGACAAGGCAGCAACAGATTTGACCACAACCCAGATTGCAGCGACTTCCATTGTAAAAGAAGGCAAAACCGATGTCCCCGCTCCGATCATCCTCGGTGTTGACCGCATCGCTCCTACGAAAATTATCAAAGATGATTCCTTCACCTCCTTCGATCCAGATACAAATGGCCTTGATTTCTGGGAGTCCTTAGAAGGTATGGTTGTGGGAATTGACAATGCTAAGGTTCTTGGCCCACAATCTTATAAAGAAGTCTATGTCGTTCCAGGAACTTATACAGGACCAACCAATAAGTTCGGTGGCTTAACCCTTGAAGCCGATAACGCCCATCCCGAAAAAATCGCCGTCCTTTTCGATAAAAATGTCGTTACAAAAACAGGCGACTCCTTCCAAGGACGGATTTACGGTCCGATTTCCTATGGCTATACCAATTATAAATTACTAGCTACCGTTGCCAACTCTCCAGCAGTTACAGACGGCGGTGTCCAACCTGAAATCACAACAATTGTCAAAGACCCCAACAAACTCACCATCGCCTCTTATAACATTGAAAATTTCTCAGCCAATAACAAAACAACCAGCAATGCCAAAGTTAGACGCATTGCCAAATCTTTTGTCAATGACTTGAAATCTCCAGACATCATCACCCTTATTGAAGTCCAAGACAACAACGGGACAACCGATGATGGGACCGTCGATGCCAGCCAAAGCGCTCGCCGACTAATTGAAGCCATCAAAGCTGAAGGCGGCCCTACCTATCAATACATTGACATTGAACCTGAAAATAATATGGACGGTGGTGCTCCTGGTTCCAATATCCGTACAGGATTCCTTTACAATGCCGATCGTGTCTCTTTATCGGATAAACCAAAAGGAGATGCAACTACGCCCGCAGCTTGGGAAAACGGCGAATTAAAACACAGCATCGCCCGCATCGATCCAACCAATACAGCTTGGAAAAACTCACGGAAACCAATTATCGCAGAGTTTAACTTCAAGGGACAAAAAATAAACGTCGTTGCCGTCCATCTCAACTCAAAACGAGGAGATAATGGACTCTTCGGTAAGGTTCAACCAGTCAGCTTCAAATCTGAAACACAACGCCATCAAATGGCTACCATTATCAATCAATTTATCTCCCAAGGAATGGCGCAAAACAACGATCTAAACGTCGCTATACTAGGAGACTACAACGACTACGAGTTTACCAAGACACTGGACATCATCTCAGGAGACATCATGTCCAACCTAGTAAGCCGCCACGACCTATCCGATCGCTTCTCCTACTTCTACCAAGGAAACAACCAGTCCCTGGATAACGTTGTTATCTCAAATAACCTCCTCGACCGCTACGAGTTTGACATGGTCCACGTGAACTCCATCTTCATGGAAGAACACGGACGTGCTTCCGACCACGACCCACTACTCCTTCAACTAGACCTACGCTCCAAAAAACATGGAGAAGGAACCATCACCGAAGAACTTCCTAAATTCGACCTAGATGCCCTCAAACAAAAACAGCATGGAGAAGGAACCGTCACAGAAGAACTTCCTAAATTCGACCTGGATACCCTCAAACAAAAACAGCATGGAGAAGGAACCGTCACAGAAGAACTTCCTAAATTCGACCTAGATGCCCTCAAACAAAAACAGCATGGGAAAGGAACCATCACAGAAGAACTTCCTAAATTCGACCTAGATGCCCTCAAACAAAAACAGCATGGGAAAGGAACCGTCACAGAAGAGCTTCCTAAATTCGACTTGGATCAACTAAAACAAGGAGATAAGAAGGAAGGGGAGTCTAACGGAAACAATCCAACCCTACCAGTCCTTACCCGCCCATCAAAGAAAATTACAAATCGAACCATTCCATCTCAGTGGAACTCTGTAGAGTCACTGTCAAAAGCTGAGAAAGCGATCCCTGACTGGAAGAATGAAACCACTAAACAAGAAAACTTGCCAAACACCTCTAGCCAAAGCTCCGTAATGATGACAAGCATGGGACTTGGTTTGTTGGCAACCCTTGGAATTGTTAAATCCAAACGCCGCAAAGGCTAAGGCTACTGTAGTCTGTTAGTTTGCTTTTAGTACAAGGCAGCGAGTCGCAGGCAATACTGAAGCACGACAAGACGAGCTAACATAGTAATAAAAGATAAACTAAAAGAGTATATCTGAAACAGCTACAGGCTGCTCACTCAATAGGAGCAGCCTTGTGGTTTCTTGTTGATTTTCCCTTTCAGGATTAGGGGTTCCTGTTTTTTTTGAAAAAAGTTGTCAAGTAACTTTACTTTACAATTCATTTGTGTTATTCTTTTAAAGTTGACGGATCGTCAAAGAATATTCTATTGGAGGAAACAAAGAAATGGCAGTACCTGCACGTCGCACATCAAAAGCGAAGAAAAACAAACGTCGTACACACTACAAATTGACAGCACCATCTGTTCAATTCGATGCTACAACTGGTGACTACTCACGTTCACACCGTGTATCTCTTAAAGGATACTACAAAGGACGTAAGATCGCTAAAGCTCAAGCAGCTGAATAAGAATAGAAGGGAGCACTCATGCGCGTAAATATCACACTTGAACACAAAGAATCTGGTGAACGCTTGTACCTTACTTCTAAAAACAAACGCAACACACCAGACCGTCTTCAATTGAAAAAATACTCACCAAAATTGCGTAAACACGTCGTGTTTACCGAGGTGAAATAATTGGGATTAGAAAAGCCTATGAAATTAATATTTCTAGGCTTTTTCTGTTGCCCTAAAGACAGTTTTATCAGGTTGATTTTAGACTGCAGTATCTCTAAGGCAACCTATTCTTTAAAATAATCTAAAATGAGGTTGGCAATTTCTTTGGCATGAGTTTCAAGAACAAAATGTCCTCCATCTAATAATTCAATTCGACTATTAGGATTATCTTTAGCAAATGCAAGTGCCCCTTGATAAACAAAACTTGGGTCATTCTTTCCCCAAGCTGCTAATAGCTTCGGTTGATATTTTTTGAGATAAGCCTGAAATTTTGGATAGAGTGCAACGTTTGATTGATAATCAAAAATCAAGTCAGATTGTCTTTCAGCATAGCCTTCAGATTGTGAATAATAGATATCCAACAAATACCCATCTGGAGATAACTTACGGATGTCTTCACCACCAGAGTATTGACCAATAATGGTTTGTGGAGCAAACGCACTTTGGTACTCCTTTCTTAGTTCAGGTGTCGGATTTCTCCAATACTCTGCTCGAGCTTCCCATTTTTTCCCTAAGCCTTCTTCATAAACATTCCCATTTTGACTAACAATCCCCAAAATGCGTTCTGGGTACTTACTTGCAATTCTAAAACCAATAGGAGCTCCATAATCAAATACATAAAGATAAAATTTCTCAATGCCTAGAGCAGATAATAAACCTTCAACATAAGCTGTTAAATTATCAAAAGTATAATCAAAAGTAGCATGATCAGGAGCCTCGGACTGTCCAAAACCGATTAAATCAGGAGCAATGAGATGGAAATCCTTCTCCAATAGTGGCATTAATTCGCGGAATTGGTGACTAGCTGATGGGAAACCATGTAACAACAAGAACACTGGTTTATCAGCTTGTCCAGCTTCACGATAAAAGACTTCCAAACCATTTACCCTTATTTTATTATATTTCATTTTTCTTACCTCACTTCCAATTTATTGTTATTATACCACCCCAAAAATTTCTTTCCTATTATCAATGTATGATATACTTATCACAAATAATGATATCCCTGAAGGTTATTCTATGCAAATTCAAGACTTAAATATTTATAAAACAATTTATGAACTTAATTCTATCAATAAAGCTGCACAAAAACTAGGTTATGCGCAATCCAATGTTACTACTCGCTTAAAAACGATAGAGCAAGAATTTAATACATCATTCTTCAAAAGAAGTTACAAGGGCGTAACCCCAACTGAAAGCGGTAGAGCCTTTTATGAATACGCTTGTGAGGTCTTAGATTTAACACAGACTATCACAGAAAAACTAGATTCTAATAAAAAAAAGAAGTCAGTCAAGACGACCGAAATTCTCTTTCAATATATTGTCGAAGAAATGAATGATTATTCATTAACCGACAATCAATTTATTATCACAAAATCCAGTACGATCATTAAAGATACAAATCCCACTGAGGATATTATCACTTCTTACTATCTAATAAATCATAAAAGTTATTCACTTACTCAAATCGGAAACCTTCTAATAACGCCAGTCGCAAAACAAGGAACAGATGTAACTCAGTTACCAGTACTAGTAAACAGTGACGAAGCATGCCCATTCCGGAAAAAGACTATGGAAACAATCCCTAAAAACACTGAAATTATAGAGATTGATTCCTTTGTAAATATTATACAATTAGTCGAAAATGGACAAGGGTTTGCTTTATTACCAAATTTCCTAGCTAGAAAGCATAACTTTTTGAGCATTAACGATAAAACCTATCAAATTCCTTTTTATACATTTGAAAAAGATAGTATCTAATAGCATCAATTGTTTTTGAAGTTCTCTTCTTCCCAAGCTTTTCGACAGCTCCTCTCATAATCTCTTTTTGCTTCTGAATCACATGGAAATAGACAGGTTTAATCTCCTTGCAATCCTCCGAGTATCTGACAAACTATCGGATGGTGGGAAGATCGATACCTTCACCCGCTATAATAGAGATAGAGCTATAGCGGAACTCGTGAGGAACAATCTAATACTCATTACATTTCAAAATCTGAATGTGCTAATCCTCTTCGCCGAACGTATTGATTGCGTGCTTTGCACGCCTTATTGATAAGATTCAACAGGTCTCCCAGACCTGTTGAACTGTCTTCATCGGATTGATGGTAAGCGAAGCTTGCTTCATTACCTATAAATTTTAATCCAATTCCTGGATTAAAGTTCGTTTCAGATTTCGAACTGTTTCGAGTATAAATCGGTCTGTCAGTGTCTAGAAAGCTATCAGCGCTTTACTATACATAATAAAAATCCTACTTTCGGAAACAGTACTTTCTATGTTGGTACTGTCTACTCAAGTAGGACTATATCAGTAGGACACTATCAAGACGGTGTTTTTTCTTGTCCCCAAAAAGTTTGCAAGAATCTTCAGTATCTGAGAGCCGATATAGTCTTTTAGTTTACTTTTAGTACAAGGCAGCGAGTCGTAGACAGTACTGAAGTACGGCAAGACGATCTAACACAGTAACAAAAGATAAACTAAAAGACTATAGAAGTTTAAAGCAAGAGAAAGAATCTTACACCTGATAGCTTCTCTGCATGCGGGAATACAAACCTCCTACCTGCATGAGCTCTTGGTGATTGCCCTGCTCCACGATGTTGCCATCCTGCATGACAAGAATCAGGTCTGCAGACTGGATGGTCGATAGGCGATGGGCAATGACAAAGGAGGTTCGTCCTTGCATCAGTTCATCGAAAGCAGATTGAATGAGTACCTCGGTCCGGGTATCAATGGATGAAGTTGCTTCATCTAAGATTAGAACCTTTGGCAATTTCATAAAGAGGCGGGCAATGGATAGGAGTTGTTGCTGACCAATGGACAAGCCGCCTCCATCATCTGTCAGATAAGTATCATACCCTTTAGGCAGCTGCATAATAAAATGGTGGGCATGAGCTTTTTTGGCAGCTTCTACTACTTGATCTAGGCTAGCATCTGGCTTTGCGTAGGCAATATTTTCAAAAATAGTTCCCGCCTTAAGCCAGGTTTCCTGTAGGACCATACCAAACTCATTTCGCAAAACTTGGGGAGCTATCTGGCTTATCGGAATCTGATCTATCCGGATTTCGCCCCTATTAACTGGATAAAAGCCCATCAAGAGGTTAATGAGAGTGGATTTACCTGCACCAGTTGGACCGACAATCGCAACTCGTTGGCCTGCCTCAACTTGGAGGTTAAAGTTTTCAATCAAGGATTGACTGGGAGCATAAGAGAAAGAAACCTGATCAAAGGTCACCTGCCCCACAAACTCACTAGAGTCTTGCCGGACCCCTTCCTCCACCGGCGGCATTTCTTCCAATTCCAAGAGGTTGAAAATACGGTCAGCAGAAGCTAGAGCGCCTTGGATTTCGGTTAAGACAGAGGAGATGTCATTAAAAGGTTTGGAATATTGAGTCGCAAAATTCAAGAAAGTAGTCAACTCTCCTATGGAAAAACTTCCTGCTATAATGCGTATAGCCCCGATATAGGTCACAGCCGCATAAATCATCGCATTAATAAAACGAGTTGTAGGATTGGTTAGCGAGGAGAAGAACATCGCTCCCTGTGACTTGGTGGCGTAGTCTTCATTACTGCGCTCAAAAGCTGAAATAACTTGATTTTGTGCATTGAAGGCGCGCAAGACCTCTATTTGCTGGATCGATTCCTCCACCAATCCCAACTGATCGGCCCGCGCCTCAGCTTGATCTCGGAATCTCAAATAAGAGTGCTTGGCAATGAAGCGCGCAAACAAAATTGAGAGAGGTGTTAAAGCCACCACTAAAATCATCATCTGCCAATCCAAAGATGCCATGGTCACGATGGTTAGAAGGATGGTCAAAATTCCCATAATGAATTGGTTGAAAATTAAGAGGAGGCCATCACCTACGATTTCTACATCATTCACTAAAGGACTAACCAAATCACCACCGGACATCTGGTCAATAGTCCCGATTGACAGACGATTGAATTTCCTAATCAAATCATTGCGTAGCTGTCGCGTCACCTCTAGAACCATCTGATTATAAAGACGAGGGGTCATGAATTGAAAAAGAACATTCATCCCAATCAGAACCAGCATCTGAATTAAAATCCATCCAAGTTGATTAACATTAACTTGGTTAGGTCCAATCACAACGTTAACGGCTCGGCCAATGAAAACGGGAATCGCAATCGTCACCAGAACTTGTAAAAGAGATAAAAGAAGAACACCCGCCAACTGCCAAGGAAAGCTTAAAAACCGAGCAAATAGTTTACTAGCACTCGCTGATCTTCTCATTTCACCACCTCCTTCACTTCTTGGGATTCATGGATTTCTCGATAGACCTCACTGGTCTCAAGCAGCATCTCATGTCGACCATAGCCAACTTGTTGCCCTTCTTCCAAAACCAAAATCTGATCTGCCTCTTTCACCGATCCTGTTCTTTGGGAAACCATCACAATCGTTTTCTGACGATAGTGGGTCTTGAGGGCTTTTTGGAACTCGGACTCTGTCAGATAATCCAAAGCTGATGTAGAATCATCAAAAATGTAAATTTCTGCTGGTTTTAAAAGAGCTCTGGCTAAGGTCAAACGTTGGCGCTGACCTCCCGAAAAGTTTCTTCCAAAGGTCGCTACTGGAGTATCCAACCCTGCCTTCTCCCTGATAAAGGAAGCTGCCTGGGCCACTTCTAATGCCTGCCACATCTCTTCATCACTGGCCTGAGGATTTGCCAAGAGAAGATTGGACCTAACCGTCCCCTTGAAAAGACTAGCCTTTTGAGGGACCAGACTCAGCCCTTGCCTCCATTCTTTGCGGGACCCTACCTTCAAGCGATGGGAATTCAATCGCAAACGGCCCCCAGTCGGGTCGTAATTTTTCATCAATAAGGACATCAAGACCGACTTGCCCGAGCCCGTAGATCCAATAACTCCAAGGAAACTCCCACTCTTCAGTGCAAAATTCAGATGGCTCAAGACAGGCTCCGCCTTCTCATCAAAGGCAAAGAACAAATTTTGAGCTTCTATCAAATTGTCCTCCTGCTCCACAGGCAAAAAGTCAAATGTCTCTTCCTCCTCTTCAAGGGCGAGTACCTGAGCAATACGACTGGCTGAAGTATAGGTGCGAGTCATGGTTGAAACCACCATCGCTAACTTGACCAACTCCACCAAGATGGACAACAGGTAATTCACTAGAGCCACCAATTCTCCCTGTTTTAAGAGCCCTGAATCGACCCAACCACCACCTTGCCACAAAATTAAAATCAAGGACAGGTTAACAATCGCGTAGGTCAAGGGATTGGATAAAACGGAGACATTATTCGCTTGCAAATTGGTCTGGTAGAGGGACTGATTGGCCTCTACAAATTCCGTTTCCTCGTCTGCCTGCCGACCAAAGGCCCGAATAACCCGTACCCCTTTAACCTGTTGACGTGCCAAAAGTACTAACCGATCTAAACGTTCACGAGCCAGGGTAAACCTAGGATTGGATAAACGGACGACAAACCCTACCGCAAAAAAGAGAGCGACAATCATCCCCAAGAAAATCCAGGTTACCCGCGGAGAAATCGTCAGAGCCATCACAAAAGCACCAAATACAATAAAAGGCGACCGCAAAAATAAACGGAAGAAAATATTCAGCCCCGTTTGAACCTGGAGACTATCAGCCGTTATTCGGTTTACCAAAGAAGAAGGAGATTGATTCTGAATCTCACGCGCATCCAAATTCACAATCTTGGCAAATAAATCTTGATTCATTTGCTTGGTAAAACCAACAGCGGCCTTGGCAGATAAATACTGAGCACTATCCGCAAATACCAAGCCCAAAAAGGCAAAGGCAAACATCCGGGCAATCCCAGCCAAAACCTGCCCCTGCTGGCCTGAAGGAATCGCCTGATCAATAATAGAGGCCACAATCATAGGGACCGCTAACTCCAACAAGGCCTCAATCAATTTAAACAAAGGCGCTAGAATAGAAGGCCCGTAATACCCCTTAAAATAGTTGAGTAATCTGTACATAGAGTTCCACCTTACACATTCACTAACCCCTATTTTATCACGATAGATCAAGGAAACGAATTCCACCTGAAATTTTTGCAAGAAAAAAGTAAGCTAGAAAGATTCTTAGAAAGACCTTCATGACGATCTGTTTCGAAAGAGTAGAGATTCAACTTGTCGTCTTCAACAGTCAACATCAACCCTTGTCAATTGAACCTCACCAAACTCCAGTACTGCCTTTGGTTTGCTATCTGGATTAGGATTGATCTTCATCGAATATAGAGTGAATGCTTTCATCCTTTTTTCAGCTTTCTCTGCTATACTGTTAGGAACAAGGAGGTGAAGCAATGTTTTTATTTGCCTTTCCAGGTATGGGAAAAACGACTTTGGCCAAGAAATACGAGACAGTGGTCGATCTCGAAATGTCCGATATTAAATACGACAATTCCAGCGTCAGCCATTTGTCACGTGAGGAGCGCAAGTCGACCAAGCGGCCAATTAAGGACCGAAATTACAAACAAACCTATATCGATAGAGCCTATGATTTGCATGAAAAAGGAAAAATCGTCTTGGTTGCTCTAAATTTTCTGTTTCCTATCTTAAGAGCTTTTCGAGAAAGGAAGCCGGTCCCTTTCCATATCTTTGTCCCCCATCCTTCGCTAAGATCCGAGTATCGTCAGCGTTACCTAGGCCGGGGGAATAATGGACGTTTCATTTTTGAAGTCATGACCATCTGGTATCCAACGCTCGTTCCCCTTTGGCTTTTATCCAAAATCCTTCCAAAATGGATAACCGTCACCAAAACAGGGGAAACCCTGGAAGACTACTACATCCAGCATTTCTATCAGACCGAGATCCGTATCAAAAAATTGATTGTAGAGTAAAGCCCAAGAGAGTCCCATCTCTCAGGGCTTATTTCTATTTCCGTTCTATTTTATATAGAAATTGTAGGGCTATTCTCATAAATTTGAAAACTGGCTACTATGTCTCAAAGCACGACAAACGCATAAGAGATTTTTAGCGAGAAAATAGAGTTTTCTGTATTTCAATGTTCAGGATTTTCACAATAAAAAATAATCCTTTTTGGAATCTTCTATAGGAGAATCGCTAAAGTTACTAAATTTAAACTGTGTTATAATTCGGAAATTACTGTTTCATGCGTTTGTCGTGGGTCTCAAAGGAAAATAGTTTACTTTTTCTTATTTATTTGATAAACTAATTATGAAGAAAATGTCATGCACTCTTAGAGTAAGTTGCCGTATTGACTCCAAAAATCTAAACTGTCAAAGGTTTTATTTTTTTTATAGGAGGAGTTTCAGTAGCAAAATGACAAAAGGGTTTAGAAAAAGAGACTTGGGGAAGTCTCTTTTTCGTTTTATCTATTATAAAATAGGTACGACACGGGGAATGTCGTACCATTGAGTAAATCAGGTATGAACTAAATCATACCTAGTGCCGCAGCAATAATAATAAGCAAAGTACGTGTTATAGTCATTTTAAACTCAAACTCGCCTTGCTTTTTTTTGAAGAAAATTGTCATGGCTTATCTCTTACGCTCATTTAAGTTGTAGTGCTAGAGCTAATCGGACAAGCAGCTTTTCACCAGGGTTTTGAAAAGCTAATAAACTACCAGAGCCATACAACTCCAGCCTTTCAGCTGATAGGTAACCGCAAGCTGAAACCCATTTAATTATATCACAGTATATTTAGATTATAATTTAAAAAGGCTGTTTTAAATTATTACATAATCATTTGTGTGACGTACTGTTAATTCTTTAGGTAGTAGATAACCGAACCTAAGCACCCCTCAATCGATCACCCCTAGACAACTCCAACAACCATAACCCTCACAAAAATTTCCAAGCAAATTTCTTGAAAATTTTCTGCAAACCACCTATAATTGCACGCGGAGGAAAATTATGTCTAAAAAATTCTTTGCCGAACTGATCGGTACTTTTATGTTAGTCTTTATCGGAACTGGCGCTGTTGTCTTCGGTAACGGAGTTGAAGGTATTGGGCACCTTGGAATTGCTCTTGCTTTCGGTCTTTCCATCGTCGCTGCTGCCTACAGTATTGGAACTGTTTCAGGAGCACACTTGAATCCAGCTGTATCCTTGGCTATGTTCGTGAATAAGCGCATGAATGCCCAAGACTTCCTTACCTATGTTGTTGCACAAGTCATTGGAGCTTTATTAGCTTCCGCTACTTTGAGTTTCTTTGTCACAAACTCTGGTCAGGCTGTTACAAGTCTAGGAGAGAATGGCTTCACAACTGTATCTGCAATGGGGGCCTTCCTATTTGAAGTGATCGCAACCTTTATCTTTGTCTTGGTCATTGTGACTGTCACATCTGCAAGCAAAGGAAACGGCAAAATTGCTGGTCTTGTCATCGGTTTGACCTTGACCACTCTTATCTTGTTGGGACTTAATGTAACCGGTCTTTCTGTCAACCCTGCTCGTAGCCTTGCACCAGCCCTCTTGCTCGGCGGTACAGCACTTAGCCAAGTTTGGATCTTCATTTTGGCACCACTTGTCGGTGGTTTCCTAGCTGCCTTGGTTGGCCAACACTTACTTGAGACTGAGAAATAAGACTCTAAGCATCTTCATCCTTTGGGAAAAACCAAAGAAGAAGGTGCTTTTTTTGAAGACTAGCGAACCTAAAAGCACTTCCCTGTTCCCCATCTAAAAAAGACGACCTTTCCAGTCGTCTCGATGATCACTCACTCGCTTGCAAATACACCTTCAAACCAGGCAAGGTAGCCTGCCCATCCCGGATTCCGATTTCGTAGACCGCCTCTAACTTGTCTGGATCTCTTTCCAAGCGTCCAACATCTAGGGCTTGATCCGGACGTATCACATAGACCTCACCAGCCTCTTCCATCTGAATAATCTTTTCCACCGCTTCATTGTAATGCTGGTAACGTTTAGAAGCCACTTCTACAAACTTGGGATAGTCCTTATAAAAGAGCCGGTAAAGCCTTCCACTGGAGGGCTTTTTTCGATACTCAAAGGGCTGGGTTAGAATGACAATTAACTTATCAAACCCCAAGCTTTTGGCAAAATCTACTGGAATTGAATCTGTCAGACCTCCATCCAAGTACTTCTTCCCATCGATTTCCACAATCTTAGAAACCAAAGGTAGAGCTGAACTAGCTCTGAGGTATTCCATTTGGTCAAAGACATGGTCAATTTTCGGATATTCTGCCTGACCGGTTTCCAGATTGGTCACCGTCACATAAAAAGGCACACCCGATTTTGCAAAGGCTTCCTGGTCAAAAATGTCTAGCTCCATCGGAATTTTATAGTAGGCCATCTCCCGGTTGACCATATTGCCCGTTTTCAACCAGGATAAGAGACTAATGTAATTTTTATCTCGGATAAAGCGTTTGTTATAGCGCAGAGCCCTTCCCCTTTGCCCCGAAAGAAAATTAACCCCAAAAAGAGCGCCGGCAGAAACACTGACCAGACCGTCTACCTTGATTCCGGCGTCTAAAAAAGCGTCCAGAACACCCGCCGTGTAAAGCCCGCGCATACCACCGCCTTCTAGAACTAGACCAACCTTCATAAAAGCCTCCTTATTTCTGTTTTTATTAGTGTAACAAAAACGGAGTGAAAATGGTTCAGAAAAAAGTTTCACGAGGAACACTTTATTCGAAAAACATAGAAGACTTTATATCCCAAATCATCTTAACTATTGCCACGTTATCATTTGACTCTCTAATCACAGTATTCTAAAATGAAGACACAAGAATTGATCCTAGTTATTAGGAAGAAAAGCAGATAGAACGAAATGAGGTAAATGCAATGAACTAAGGGAGGATATGAATATGGACCTAACGAATTTAACTGACAAAGATATCGCAACAATCATCAAACGATTGAAGATGCCTAAAAATGAAGATAGAATGACCGACCTATACTATAAACTCTCTTCACTCTTCGGTAAAATCAATTCGGACATTGTTATTATCGATACTGAAAAACTACAGTACTATCTTCATGTTTTCAGAGGTAAGCGAAATCCTGAACGCTATAGTATCCACCTTAGACTTAAAAATTTGCAAGAACATATCATTCGTTTAGACATTAATCCCAGTAATAGACATACCAATCCAGATGGAACTGTCATCATCGGAAGTCATATTCATGTCTATTCGAATCAATATACTAAAAAAGATGCAACCGCAGTCTTATTATCTGAATCTGACTTCCCAAATATAACTCATATTATTGACGCCTTCGATTCATTCCTATCCTATACAAACATCAGAAAGGGGAACTAGTATGTCACATTCTGATTTTTTGAAAAACACTTACTTCAATTGGTTGTTCGAAGAGTACAAGTTTAACCAAATTGATCAAAACGTTATTGAAATACAAACACCTTTTCTAGACAACGAATCCGATTCTATCATCCTCTACGCAGAATTCTTATCCTCAAATCAAGTATTGCTCACTGATGATGGTTGGACACTCAATTTTCTAAAACATCATGGAATTTCATTTAGTGGTAGCACACAAAAAAACATTTTAAACACAATCGTCACTCCTTTAGGAACAAAGGTAAACGAGGATGAACTGTGTATCACAACAAGTATCGATCAATTTCCAATCGCAAAGCAACGCCTGCTACAAACAATTATGCAGGTTAATGATATGATTGTCCTGCAAAATAAACAGGTCAAGAACGTCTTCCAAGAAGAAGTTAGAATTCTGTTAGACAAGCAGAAAATCCTCTTCACCAATCGCCCCTCTTTTACCGGAAAAGAAGGAATTACCGTTCAATTTGATTTCGCTATTCCAACCAATAAAATTGAACGACTAGTACGAACCATTTCCAATGGAAATGACCTCAATCGAGCAAAACTACTAGCCATGGATACTCGGATTCTTCAATACAACCGAACAAACACAGAATATATCGCTCTTGTTGATGACTTGCACTATGAATTCACAAAAGATCTAGAAACAAAAGCCATCTTCCAGGAGAATAGTCATAGCCAAATCCATTTAATCAGACATAGCCAAATTCTTGAAGACTACAGTTTACTTTCAAACAAGGTATAGTAGCCACCAAAAAAGCAGAAGTTCTCACCTCTAATACTAGAACTTCTGCTTTTGTTTTAGTCTATCCACTTATCTTCTGCCAACTTCCGATACCAGTAAGCGCTTTGTTTGGGGTAGCGCTTTTGTGTTTCAAAGTCAACGTAGAAGAGTCCGTAGCGTTTGTCATACCCGTTGGACCAGGAGAAGACGTCCATCAGAGACCAGAGGAAGTAGCCCTTGATTTGGGCGCCATCTGTGATGGCGTCCGCAATGGCTGCCAGATGTTGACGGATGTAATCAATGCGATAGTCGTCATGGACGGTAGTCTGCTCAAATTGGTCTTTGTAGCCCAAACCGTTTTCGGTGATGTAAATTTTTTTGTAATTCGGGTAATCCTTGGTCACGCGCATAATCTGATCATACAGTCCTTGGGGATAGATGATCCAATCCCAATCGGTTTTAGGGATCGATTCTGGAGCTCGTCGGCGGCCAACTCCCTTGATTTGATAAGAGGAGGAGCCTTTTTGGCCCGTTCCATTGTGGATAATCTCGGTCTCTCCCTCATAAGCCTGCATCCAGTCGCTCATGTAATAATTAATCCCCAGGAAGTCATTCAAATCTTTGGCTGCTTCCAAAGCCTCAAAATCAGTCGGCCGAAGATCCAGTTCTCCACCGTGGATTTCTAATAGCTCCTGCACCCCAGCCCAAGTTGCCGAAGAGTAATGACCTAGATAAGTCGCATCCAAAATAAATTTGTTGTGGATGATGTCTTCTAGTTCTGCGGCTCGGATATCGGCAGGATTGCTTGGGTCATAGGGGTATTTGGTGGGCAGAGCGTGAACCACACCAATTTGTCCTGCATACCCCGCCTGTTTATAGAGTAAAACAGCTTTAGCGTGGGCAACCATCATATTGTGGTGGGATTGGAAAACTTTTGCGAGATCATATTGGATACCAGGTGGAAATTTTCCGACCAGATATTGACCGTCACCAATGGGTCCAATTTCATTGAAGGTGGTCCAGTAAGTAACCTCCGAAAATTCCTGGAAGCAAAAGGCTGCATAATCCACAAAATGGTCAATCGTCTCTCGATTCAAGAAGTCTCCTTGACTATGAAGTGCCTCTGGAGTATCAAAGTGATGCAGGGTCACAAAAGGCTCAACTCCCCGTTTGCGGCATTCCTCAAATAGGCGGTGATAGAAATCCACCCCTTGAGGGTTCACCTGCCCCCATCCCCTAGGAAAAATCCGTGACCAGGCTATGGAAATGCGTAGAGCTCCGACTCCAAACTCCTCACACAGGGCTAAATCCACCGGATATTGATGGTAAAAATCAGAAGCCGGGTCCGCTTTAAACCAATAATGATCCGCTAAAAACCGATCCCAAGCAACCGGACCTTTCCCATCTACTTGTGACGCTCCTTCAGCTTGGTAGGCCGCTGTCGCCCCACCCAAGAGAAAATCACTTGGCAATTGTCTCCTCATACAAGTCCTCCCTCACTGCAACTGCTTCCGAACAAAGTCCAAGGCCCCTTGTCCATCCCGTGTCAATTTGATGTACTGTGCTCCTTCAGTTTTAGCCAGGCGGATGCCCAAAGCATCGGTTTCCTGCTTGATATCCTCATAGTTCGAAGCTACCTGCGGTGCCAAGACCACCAGATCATACTCCGGCAAGATTTCCCGGTGAGCCCCATAACTCCCCGCCGCTGCTGTTACGGGCACCCCGTATTCCTGGGCAGCCTTGGTGAGCGCATTGGCCAAGAGACCGCTAGTTCCACCACCAGCGCAGAGAACCAAGACATTGGTTTCTTGGGTCACTTCCTCTTGAACAGAAACTTCTTCTTTTGGTTCCAAAACAGGCTCTGGCTGACCTTCCGCCTCCTCTGCTAAGATTTGTTGGTCATAGACCTTGAGGAAAGGATAGTAAAGGGCTGTGTCCACTACGACCAAGAGGAGCGCCAGCAAAAAGGCTAGAGGAGCAAAGTTGGTCCCCATGATAATTCCCAGTGGACCAGGGGTTGTCCAAGGCAGGTTGACACTGAAGGAATTCATTTTGAGACTGTCCACGAAAAATTTAAAGATCCAGACGTTCACGATTGGAGCCAAAACAAACGGAAGGAAAAAGACAGGGTTGAGCACAATCGGCGCCCCAAATAAAATCGGTTCGTTCACCCCAAAGAAAGTCGGAATGACCGATGCACGACCAATGGCTCGATTCCGCTTAGACTTGGTGAGCCACATAAACATGAAGGGAACTACCAAGGTCGCCCCAGTACCACCCATGGTTACAATAAACATCTGAGTCCCTGATGTCAAAATCTTATCTGCGTGTTGCCCAGCCTGCAAGAGTTGGAAATTGGCTTCCACATTGGCATAAGTAATCGCCGCGATGGCCGGTTCCACAATCGACGGACCGTGAATTCCAACAAACCAGAAAAGGGCGTAGGCTCCAAAAATCAGCGTAATCCCTAAGTAACCATCTGCCGCTGTAAATAGGGGTTCAAACGCTTTAAGAATTGCCTCGGCCACACTGCTTCCAACCAATTGACGACTCAGGAGATCCAAACCATAGAGGACAAAGATAGAAAGAGCATACGGAATAATATCCTTAAATGCCTGAGACACATTCGGCGGAACTTCTTGAGGCATGGGGATGGTAACATTATTCTTCACACAAAGTCGATACAAATTAACCGTAATAAAGGCAGCTAGAAAAGCTGTCAGCAAACCTTTCGTTCCCATATAACCATTGGCTAAACCACCTTCTAAACTATCTGCTGCTAGCAGTAAAAAACCAGAAATCGCTGCCATCATGGTCGACAAGAAGTTAATCTGATTGGTCTTCGGCAAGTCTCGGTTAAAAGCATCCGTCAAGGATTTAGCCGTTGTCCCAGCAACGAGTACCGCTACAATCCCCATGGTATAACCATACGGTTTCATAATCGCCGCTACCATCTCCTCAGACCAGGTAAAGCCAAAGATATTTGGAACAAAGGCTACCAATAGAAAAATACTGGAAAAGAGAATCACCGGCATAGCTGCGATAAAACCATCCCGAATCGCTCTTAAGTAAGCATTTCGAGAAACTTTCTCAAAGAAAGGCTTGCCTTTTTCTATCCAAGCAATCAATTGATTCATGACCTTACCCCCTTCTATACAACTCAATCATATGTTTCATTAAATCCTTCAAGAGCAGCGTTGTCATCAAATGATCCTGCCCATGCATCAAGGTCACACTGTAGGCTAAATCTTCTCCAGCTGCTTCCTTCTGCAAGAGGCTGGTTTGAGCCTGGTGAGCTTGTACAATACAATCATTGGCCTCTTCTACCAGCGCTTCTGCTCGCTCGTAGTCCCCATTTTGCGCCGCATTCAAGGCTTCCAATAAGCGAGAACGAGCATCTCCGGCATAGGCCACAATTTCAAAACCTAATAAAGTACTTTCTTCACGATTCATCTCAGAACCTCCTTTTTTACAATAACCGTTGAATATGTAAAACCAAGTAAAACCGTTCCGTATTGGGAATCGGCTGGTCCACCACTTCCTGAATCAGAGCAAAAATCTGACTCCCAATCTCATAAGCCTGGGGATGGGTCTTCCGGATCGACTGGTCTAGGTCATCCAAAGAAATCGCCTGTTCGTTTCCACGTTCTAAATTACTGAGGAAATAGGACAAGTGCAACATAAACCGATCATAAAAATTACTGTTGGATGTCTGCCTACGAATTCCCTGTTCTTGCAAAACCTCCTCCACCTTTTCCATGATCTGCTTACCCAACTCCTGTTCCTGATGGGTATCCGGCAAGGTCTCCCCCTTAGCATTGATGAGATGTAAGGCAATCCGACCTACCTCATCCTGAGGAAATTCTTCCGATAGTTTTTGGCGAAAGAGGGCCAGAGCTTCTTGGGCCATCTGGTATTCCAAAGGGTATTGGCCAGACATATCTGGCAAATGACTCTCCTGATAAGTCCCCTTCAGGAGCGCTTGATAGGAACAGCGCATATGATCCGTTAGGGTCACATAGAGGTATTCCTGTACAGGGTAATGATAATGTTCGACCAAGTAATGAATGACCGAATAACTAGCCGTAATGAAATCTAAGGGGATATCCTTGAGCAAGGTTAAAAAATTTTCCTTGGCTTCTTCATTATGGAGAGAGAAGACTGTCTCTACCTTTTCTGGCTTTAGAAGATCTCCCTTTCGCTTTTGAAAGGCAATCCCCAGTCCCATGACCACAGCCTGCTCTCCTCTTTCATTTTTAACCAAGGCTGCATTGTTATTCAGACTCTGTAGAACGCGATACATACTTCCTCCTTTCTAATATACTCTTTTAGTTTATCTTTTATTACTGTCTTAGCTCGTCTTACCGTACTTCAGTACTGTCTACGACTCGCTGCCTTGTACTAAAAGTAAACTAAAAGACTATACTCATTGAATTTCAAATTCTGACGTTGTCAAGCCGCTCTGATGGACTTATTGATTGCGTGCCTCATCATTTTTTGAAATTCCTCGAGTATTTTGAGTTTGAAATTAGTTCAGTATAATTCTAGAAAAAGAAAAAGACTACAAACAAACCGAGAACCCCTGTCCTCTGATTCATCTGTAGTCTTGCCTAATCGAATTAGTTACAATCCACCCTATTCATGCTATTGAATTCATTATAACACATTGTTGGAATTTATGTAAACCCTTTCTTTTAAACCGGCGTAGCTGTTTCAGCTAATACACGATTCAAGCTTTCCAGGTTCTCACGGCCGACCGTCCGCAACCAGTTACGCGCAGCTTCTTCCCCCTGCTGAACATAGACAGGTACGACGCCAGCCCAAGTGGCCCGTCCACACAAAACACCATTAAAACGAGCACCAGCTTCCGCCGCAAACCTGAGTGTTTCCTGGAACAGTTGGGCAGATACACCGGCAGATAGGTAAATATAAGGTAAGTGGGTAGCCGCTTCTTGCTGGCGGAAATACTCTGCTGCCTCGGCTCGACTATAGACCACCTCCCCTTGTGCAAATCCCTCTACAAAATTCATATTGACCGGAACCTCGACTTTGAGTACCGTTACACCAAAACGGGAATCCGAGAAAAGCTCCATCGCTTGATTCACCTTATGCGGTTTGATTCGAGCATAGTCCAAACCAGTCGTATCAGCCAACTGCTCATCATAGGAGACAATTTCCAAGAAGAAGGGAAGGCCCTCGGCCCGGCATTCTGAGCCCAAACGTTCGACATAAGCCTGCTTCTGTTGGTTGACCTGCGAATTTCCATCCACATCATAATAAAGCAAGAATTTCACAGCATCCGCTTCCGCCTCCTTGAGGCGTAAAACAGACCACTCCTCCAAACAATCCGGCAAGCGACTACTAGAGTTCGTATCATAGCCCGTCTTTTCATAAGCCAGCAAAAGTCCTGCAGACTCCGCCCGCACCTGTGCTGCTGGCAGGCCAAATTCCGGATCTAGCAGAATGGAGGAAGCATAAGGGGTCAATTCCTCAGACACCAAGCGTTTCAGAATCTCCATTTGCTCAGCAGTCGGCTCCGTCTCCTGATGCTGGGCCAACATCTTTTTCAATGCTCCCCGTTGGTCAAAGGCCAAGGCCGAGATCAAACCCGTCTCAGTAGTCAACTTTTCCAATTCCATCTCACACCTCTTCCACTTCAATCTGCTCAAGCAAGTCCGCCGCCTTGTCCAAATTCACAAAGCCCGTCGCCTCCTCTTGCGCATTGAGCATCCCCAGCAAGTTTCCGCGCTTAAGCACGTCCGCATCCGCCAATCCTTGTGAAAGCCCTGATGCCAGACCCGCCACCGTGGAATCACCCGACCCAACTGGATTCACCACCTCTATTTTTGGAATCCGGACCCGATAATAATGGTCTCCATGTTTGGCAAAAGCGCCTGCGGCGCCAAGAGAGACAACAATCCAGTCAATCCCGGCAAAGCGTTCATGAGCCAAAAGAGCTTTCAAGTCAGCCAAGTCCAGACTAACTTCCCGACCCACCAACTGACTCAACTCCTCTAAATTGGGCTTAATCAGATTTGGACGAACAGAACTTTCCAAGACCGCTTCTAAAGTAGCCCCTGACGTATCCAAGAGCACACCGACCCCCGCTTCCTGGCAAAGCGCAATCAAAGAAACATAGAAGTCAACCGGCAAGCCCTTAGGCAGACTACCGGAGAAGACCACCCATTGAGCCTCTGCTAAAAGCTCCTTGAAATGAGCTGTAAAAGCCTGAGCCTCCTCTGGACTAATCTCCGGCCCCTGCTCTAAAATCTCTGTTTGCTGACCTTGGTGTAAAACAGCCACACAATTACGGGTTTCCCCCGCAATTTCCTGGAAGGAATGACCAATCCCTTGTCGGTCTAACTCTTGAGCCAGAACCTGACCTAATCCTCCCCCAAGAAATCCCGTAGCCAAAACGGGATCCCCTAGCTGTTGTAGGACACGGGTCACATTCAATCCCTTGCCACCCGCGGTTTTCCGAACATCCTGAACACGATTCACCCCGTCCAACTGAAAAGTCTCTAACTGGTAAGCTACGTCAATCGAGGGGTTTAGGGTTACTGTAATAATCATAGGCACCTCCTGCTCCTAATCCTGGTATTCGCCGCGATCCCATTTCTCAAGAAACTCTTTGAAAAACTCCGGATCCTCTTGGTCTTGTGTTGGATGCTCCAAGTCTGCTATTTTTTCCAACAGCGTCTGGCTCAGAGGACTGTATTGGTAGTCTGCTTCCAAAAAGGCTTGCACGATATCCCGCATGAGGAACTCACCCGTAATCTTACCGCCAAATCCAAGAACATTGGCATTTAAAACCTCTTTGGCATACAAGGCCGAGGACATGTCCCGGACCAAGGCTGCTCGGACTCCCGGAACCTTGTTGGCCGCATTGGTAATGCCAATGCCTGTACCACAAATACAAATGCCCACATCCGCCTGTCCACTGGTCACTGCCTCACCCACCAACTTGCCATAAATAGGATAGTGGGTCCGCACATGGTCATAGGCCCCGTAGTCCAGCACCTCATGCCCTGCTTCCTTCAAATAATCCACCAAGGCTATCTTCTCATCTGTCACAATATGATCACAACCGATTGCAATTTTCATCTGTCGCCTCCTCCCTGACACGATCAGCACATTTTATTCAACATGTCCACGCGAATCTGATGGCGGCCACCATCATAGTGGCCTTCCACAAAATTCAGAGCGATGTTTTTGGCCAAAGAAGAACCAAGGACCTCGCTTCCAAAAGTCAGCAGACGAGCATTGTTGTGCTCTCGCGTCATGTAAGCCGAGCGCTCATCAGACACCACCGCCGCAACCATCCCCTTGACCTTGGTTGCTACCATGAATGGCCCTTGACCAAAGGCATCGACCACCAGCCCCAGCGCCTCCGGATCCGTCAGCAGCTCTTGCACAACCGCCAAAGTCGTGTCCACAAAATCAACACCCTGGCTCACATCCAAAACCTGGTAACCCAAACTCTCTAAATGGGACTGAACCTCCTCCAGCAAGCCTTTCCCCGCTGGATCCGCACCCACAATCACTCTCATGGCGCACCTCCACTTGTTGTTTATTTGTTTACATTATACACATAACCAAACAATTAATCAACAACTTGTGTTTAAAGAAACAAAAAGAGGTTGGAACAAAAGTCTCAACCTTCCTATTTTAGTTAGTGAATTCGCTTTGACGCAGTGGTTGATTGGCACTTTCGGTCGCTTTTATACTCTTTTAGTTTATCTTTTATTACTGTGTTAGCTCGTCTTGCCGTACTTCAGTACTGCCTGCGACTCGCTGCCTTGTACTAAAAGCAAACTAAAAGACTATATTGAGAGAACATTTCATGTTCTCTTATCCAGATACTCAAAGAGTCAATTCCTGACTCTTTGACCTCCGAAAATAACCGAATCAACATTGACATGAACTTCGTTCCTTTCATTTAGAAACTCTAAAGGCATTCAACATGCCTTTAGACCGGAGGTGGGAGTGAAAGGGTTTGGGGAGAAACCGTTTCAGCTTACAACTTGAAACAAAGACTTGTAACGAACGATTTTATTTGTAAAAATTGTTCTGTCTCACTCCCAAACTAAACATTCCTACTCTAAATCATTGACAATCTCCACATTCCCCTCCAACAAAGGGAACAACTCCTCATCCTGCTGGACATCTGTCACCAAGGCTGTCACATCCTTAAGTTCACAAAAACTGGCAAAATCATCCTTCCCAACCTTGGACCCATCCAAAAGCAGATAACGCTCCAAAGAATGCTCCAAGGCCAAACCCTGCGTATAAGCTTCCGCCAGCGTCGACGTCATCACCTGCCCGTCCTTAACCCCATTGGCAGAAAAAAACATCTTGGAAAAGCGAAGCTTTTCCAAACTCGTATTGGTGATCTCACCCACGAAACTCTCCGTCAACTGCCGGTACTCACCTCCCAAGAGAAAAACCTGAAAAGTATCCGACTTCTTCTGGGACAAAACCGTAAAGACAGGCATACAATTGGTAATCACTGTCAACCGCTGGTTGACAATCTCCGCAGCCAGGGCTGCTACCGAGGTACCTGGTCCTAAGAAAACCGTATCCCCCTCCTCAATCAAGGCCGCAGCCCGCCGCGCAATCGCTACCTTGGCCTCGTGGTGCTGCACATCCTTTTCTGAATGGGAGTACTCCCGAAACTGGAAAGCCTTATTGGAACGGGCTCCCCCATGGATCTTGGTCAAGACCCCCTGCTCCTCTAATTCCAACAAGTCTCGCCTTACCGTCATATCAGTAACCTGCAACAAATCAACAATCTCGGAAATCCGAATTGTCCCCTTCCTGTGAACCAAACGTGTAATTTCAGCCAGACGCTCCTGCTTTTTCATCCCAATCTCCTCTTTGCTTTTTGTTGCATTATATCAAAAATAAAACAAAAAATGTTGGAAGCAACAGAAAAGGCTGAAACAATAGTCTCAACCCTCTATTTTGATTCATAATAATAACCTTTATGCAGTCATTAAATCTGTTTTTTATTCCTGAGTCCATCAATCAAGCGGTCTCTATCCCTTTTTGATAACTTACCAATCAATCGAATGGCAAATTCATTTAAATCTAACTCATATATTTGAATCGTATCGATATATGACGGCTTATGCAATCCTGCTTGATAGCAATCAATAATTTCTAAATACTGAGATTTTATTATTTCTGATTTAGACTCAAATTTGCTAGTGATTCGATAGATTTGAATAGCCTCATCGTTGAATTTCACATCTACCGCAGGGCGGATTTTTGAACCTGTCCCATCACTATCCTGAATCCTAGAAATAACAACTGAGTAAATCTCTAATTCATCAATCATTAAAATAATCCTCAAACTCTGGATATTCATTCTCATCTCCAAAATACTGATTAACAGATTTTGGATTATTGGCATCAACCTTAACAATATGACTAACAGATTTGGCTAAATGATAAAACTCAGCAACATCTAACTGAGGAGACAATTTCGGCTCAAAAGGCAATCCTCTATTCATTACACTTTGTTTTAAAAAAATTCGAATTGCTGTTGTCATATCCATTCCTAACTGGTCAAAAATTTCACTACTTTCCTTTTTTAAGGATTCATCTATACGAATGGTTATAGTTGCCATGATACTCACTCCTCTGTTTTTGTAGATACATTGGAACACGTTGTTTCTACAATCGCAATGATTCCTATCAAAAACCAGCTTTTCACTAGCTTCATTTAGGGTTTAGTGTTCTTTTCACTTTACGAATAACTTTCATTTCACCAGGAAAGCAGTACAATCCTACTAGACTTGGCATATTTTTATGCTCCACAGAGGTCAAACCTAATCCAATTTCCGTCAGAGTCTGCTTGAAGAATTTGTTCTTACTTCCTCCTGAGACAAAATAAAAGAAACACTCACTAAACAAGGAATTGACACGTATCGATCACATTTTTCCACTGCAGTGTGAAGACTATTTGAGAAGCTTCTTACGATAACTAGTGCTAAATTTATTTATCACTTCTTAGATCAACAAAATCGCTGAAACCATTGATACACAAAGCTTTATAGAGGGTTAGTTTCGATTTTTGCTTGTAGTGTATGAAGTCTATTGGGACGCTTGGCGGATTGAAGTTAGCTCATCGACCGAAAGTCCCTGTGAAAGACAGAACAAGGATTTCAACGGAATTTATTTATCACTTCTTAGACAAGTAAAAGCGTTAAAACGCCTGGTGCTTAAGGGCTTAGAGCAGATTAGTTTCGGTTTTTGCTTGTAGTGTATGAAGTCTATTTCGACTCTTGACTGACTGAAGTTAGCTCATCGACCGAAAGTCCTAGTGAAATTTTGTAATGGATATCCATTATGGCATTGACTTTTGGTACAGTTTTAACTAAAATACAACTATATTGTAAATGTATACAAAATTGCAAAAGGAGAATTCTGATGACAACTATTCTAACATTCATATTTCTAGCATCCATTGTAGCTATCTGGTATTTTAAAAAGCGAGATCCCAACAAAATATTCCGAAGAATCGCAATTGGAACAAGTGTGTGGTCTGCATTATTAATCGGCTATATTACACCTAGTCCAGAACGCACTACTAGTAACTCAACCACTGTAGCCTCTTCTGAAACAAAAACTACAGCTAGCTCAGAGAAAACGCCCTCCGAAAAAGAGAAAGATAATAATGAGGCTGAAAAACTAGTCAAAGAACTAGAAAAAAATAAAACAAAGAGCAATCTTCAGGCAGCTCAAAAAGAAGTTGATGCATTATCTGACAAAACATTAAAATCTTCACTTCAAAAACGAATCAACTCAATTGCGAACGAGATTTCAAAAAAAGAAGAGGAACAATTAGCTGCAGAGAAAAAGATAGAAGAAGAGAGAAAACAAGCACAAGCAAAGCAAAAAGCTGAAGAAGAGGCGAAACGCCAAGCAGAGCAGGCTGCTAAAGAAGAGGCTGAGAAGCAGGCTCAAGCGGCTGCGCAGCAAGAGGCTGAAAGACAAGCTCAAGCGGCTGCGCAACAAGAAGCTGAAAGACAAGCTCAAGCGGCTGCACAACAAGAAGCTGAAAGACAGGCTCAAGCGGCTGCGCAACAAGAAGCTGAGAGACAAGCTCAGATTGCTGCACAACAAGCTACCGCGAATGCCTATTATCCCAACTGTACTGCGGCCCGAGCTGCTGGTGCAGCTCCAGTTTACAGTGGACAACCTGGTTATGGAAGTCATCTAGATCGCGATGGAGATGGAATTGGTTGTGAATAACCTCCATACATCAATATTTTATCTACCAATATTCAACTTACACCTTAGTTCCGACAACTAGGGTGTATTTTCTTTTGCAGGAAAACTTGTAAAAAGCCCCAATCCCCGCTCTCTCCTTAACCAATCCTTAACCCAATTCGTCATCTCGCTTATTTTCAGATTGCTTTCAGAAAAGTCCCGTATTCTTAAACGCAAGAAGAAAAAACGAGGTAAGCGATATGTATTATGTAGTGATCCCAGCCTATCAACCGGATGAAAAACTGATCCAATTATTAACCGTTATGATGCAGCGCTTGGACTGTCAAACTATCGTCGTGGACGATGGCAGCACGGGAAAGTCTGCAGAAATCATCGAGGCTGCCAAATCCTACGCGACTGTCTTGCACCATGAGAGGAATCAAGGAAAAGGGCAAGCCTTGCGGACAGCCTTTCAGTATCTGCAAGTTTTCGGTCAGGATGGGGTAGTGGTAACCGCAGATGCGGATGGACAGCACGCTGTGCAGGACATTGACCGACTAGCTCACGCAGCCATGAACCTGCCTAGCCGCCTTATCTTGGGTGTTCGCCAGTTCACCAAGGATATCCCGCTGCGCAGCCGTTTTGGCAACCAGCTCACCAGGGTCTTGTTTCGTCTGCAGACTGGAGTCAATGTGAGCGATACCCAGACTGGTCTCCGAGCCTTCCACACCGACCTGCTTCCTTTCATGCTAGAGGTCGAAGGGAACCGTTATGAGTACGAGATGAACATGCTTAGCCAGGCTAGCCAGCGTTACAAAATGACCGAAGTCCCGATCCAAACCATCTACATCGATGATAATGCCAGTTCCCACTTCCGGCCGATTCAGGATAGCTTGCTGATTTATAAGAATCTCTTTAAATTTACACTATCCTCCCTCAGCAGTTTCCTAGTTGATTACGGGGTCTACGCCCTGACTCTCCTAATGTCTACAGCACTGCCAACAGCAACCCGTCTGGTCCTAGCCAATACCATTGCTCGCATCACGAGCTCCATTTTCAACTTCAGCCTCAATAAGAAGCTGGTCTTTCACAACCGGAACAGTCTTACCCGCACGGGGGCCGGCTACTTCACCTTAGCCCTCACCCTCTTCCTTGCCGACACAGCCCTTCTTTACCTTTTCCACCAAATGTTAGGAATGAATCTTTATATGGTAAAAATGATAGTAGGCTTGATCCTCTTCCTGCTGTCTTGGACTGTGCAAAAAAACGTCATTTTCAGAGAAAGGAATTCGTATAGTCGTGAAATCGCTTAAGAAACCCTTCGCCTACGCCAGCATCTTCGGCCTACTCTTGACCGGCGGCTTCAGCTACTCCCTGCTAAAAACCTTTGTCCTATCCCAAGCTATGACCAGCGTCAACGCCACCAACACCTCCTCATCAGCAACCACAAGCCCAACCAATGTCTCCACCACTGACACCAGCTACACCGATGACAACATCCAAATCAGCTTGGAAACCATCACCACCAATGACACAACCGTCTACGTCGCCGACATCCACGTCAGCTCCGCAGACTACCTCAAAACAGCCCTAGCCCAGAACACCTATGGCACCAACATCACCGCCAAAACCTCTGAGACCGCCAGCAGTAATAACGCCATCCTCGCCGTCAACGGCGACTACTACGGTGCCAACGCATCCGGCTACGTCATCCGCAACGGCATCATCTACCGCGACACCGTCCGAGACAACGCTGACTTCGGCGACCTCGCCATCTACGCCGACGGCTCCTTCAAGATCATCAAAGAAACCGAAGTCACCGCCCAAGAACTGGTTGACGACGGCGTCGTCAACCTCCTAGCCTTCGGACCTGCCCTCATTGAAAACGGCCAAATCGCTGTCGACACCAGCACCGAAGTCGGCCGTGCCATGGCCTCCAACCCCCGCTCCGCCATCGGTATCATTGACGAAAACCACTACATCATCGTCGTCGCCGACGGCCGCACAGAAGAAAGCCAAGGACTCTCCCTCTACCAAATGGCCGAAGTCTTAAAAGAATACGACGCCCAAACCGCCTACAACCTAGACGGCGGTGGCTCCTCCACCCTCTACTTCAACGGCCAAGTCATCAACAACCCCACCACAAACGGAAACACTATCTCAGAAAGAGAGGTCAGCGACATTGTCTACATCGGTTACTAATCCCAGTCAACGATTCAGAAGAAGCCTGATTACCTACCTAGCCCTCACAGCCTTCCTCTTCCTCTTCAGCCGCATCTACGAAAGCCTCAGCTATGGCGAAGTCTCCTTCTTCATGCACTACCTCTGGACTGTTCCCCTAGCCGGTGGTAGCCTCCTCCTGACACTCCTAAAATTCAGACCCAACCTCTCACGACTCAGCTACAACCTCTGGAACTCCGGCATCGCCACCCTCACTGCCGGTTTCCTCCTCCGTGGCATCATTAACTTATCCGGCCGATCAACAACCCTAGACCAACCCTATTGGCTCATCGGAGCCAGCTTCCTAACCCTAGCCCTTCTCTCTTTATTTATTCATTCGAAAAAACACGCCTAAAATCAAACGATTTTAGGCGCTTTTTATAGTCTTTTAGTTTACTTTTAGTACAAGGCAGCGAGTCGTAGACAGTACTGAAGTACGGCAAGATGAGCTAACACAGTAATAAAAGATAAACTAAAAGAGTATATCATTAATCCAATTCAGACAAGTAGGCTTTGATTCCATTCCAAAAGCGTTGAAAATCTTCCCTCTCCGTCGGTCAAATCTTGGTCACACGGTCTATGGCGATGACAAACACCGCCAACATCTCATAATCAGCAGCAGATTGGGAAACCAGACCCACACGCTTACCGACAATCAGAAAGAGGTAGAAAACAAACAAACTCGTACGCTTGGGAAAAGCCAGCAAGGCCTCCATCCCCATCCGCAAACCAAGATAGAAGACCCCTTGCCTCCTCCCCGCCTCAAACCAAGACAAAATCCGACCATACAACCAGTCGGACGTTAGAAACAGCGCTTGGATGGCGATGATGATCATGGCTACGTTGTTGGCATACCCCACTGACATCCCCAAAGAGCGCGTGATGTCAAAAATCATATCCCCATTAAAAAGAGCCAAATAAAGCACACCCACTACCAGAACCAAGGCAATCAGAAAAAACCACCAAAGTTCGTAGCAACTTTTTTACAGTCATAAAATTTTGTCCTCTTCCTTATATATCTGTAGAATAAAATTCCCTAAATACTCCACATCCTTAAAATTATATACTACTGAATCAAAAAAGTCCCCCACATATACCGCAGGGAACTCACAAAATCTAATCATAATAGAAAACATAACTTATCCAAGAACATGCCAGTGATACTGTTTGCATTGTTCCAATGATGGATAGAATTACTGTAGGATAAGGAGAAGATGGGAACAAAAAGGGGACGGAGGTGTTGTATTTAGAAGAACTTTCTCATCACTAGTTGGTCAACTCAAATTAAACAATTACTACAATACTCCACCGATACCCTTGAATTTTTCAACAAACATGCCAATCTTTTGAAATACCATTTGTTTCTTAGTGTGATACTGAGGATTCAGTGGACTCATCCTAGGCAGAGTCTCATTGAGAGCATTGCCGTTCTCGCTGGCATATCCATGATTCAAAGAGGTTTGGATATAACGCTTAGTATTTTCTACATGTAAACCTTCCGTCTGAATCAGCGCTTCCACTTCTTTTTTCTGCTCCTTCTGAGCAAAGAGGAAGAATTCCTTAATGATATCGGTTTTATTCGCAAAACTATCCAAATCACTGTGGTGAATAAAGGCCACAATCAGATCTTCCTTGGCTCTATTTCCAAGACTTGCACGAATAGTACGCGAAATTTCCTCAATCAAAATATCTTTGTCAGAAACTTTTTTATTGGTTTCAAAAATCAATTCCAAAATATAGTCTAGATTGATTTCCTGAGATTTTAACAGCTCAACTTCAAAGACGACAGAATCCCAGTCTATTTTTGATTGGCTATCTTGCTGATTTCGACGTTCGATAGTATACCAATCCCTAATGTCATTGTAGGTAGAACGATAATCCTGAATTTCTCGTACTGTCGGCAAGGTTAGCTGAGATAGGTCCGCCATAGTTGTATCATCCATGTGATACTTGGCCTGAAATACTGCCACTTCCTCTGCATTTTCAAAATCAACCTCTTGCAAAGCCTGTAAACTCATATAGTCGTCATAATTCTGAAGAATGGTATCCAGTTTCAAATACTTACCGAACAAATCAACAAAAGCTTTTTTATCACTTTCTTTTACAATTTCACTTGGATTTGGAAAACGTTCCCGAAGCTCCTGAACAACCGACAAATAGCCTTCCTTCTGCTCTCCTGCATCTACATACCCATTTAAGTAATCATGATAAGAGCGCTCCAACAGCACCTCTGCTGTCTCTGTTTTACCAAAAAGTTTAATCGCATCAGTCGTTGCCTTTTCCAAATCGCGAAAAGTCACAATATTCCCGAAGGTTTTGGTCGCATCATAAATCCGATTGGTCCGTGAGAAAGCCTGAATAAGTCCGTGATAACGAAGGTTTTTATCAACAAAAAGAGTATTGAGAGTCGGCGCATCAAAACCTGTCAGGAACATGCCCACCACAATCAGCAAATCCACCTCACGCGTCTTCACGCGCTTGGCCAAATCGCGGTAATAATTTTGAAAATCATTACCATTAATTGTGTAGTTGGTCTGGAATAGCCTATTGTAGTCAACTACACAGCGGCTTAGAAATTCTTTGCTACTGACATCTGACAAATCTGTTGGGCTAAAGGTCTCATCATCAATTTCTCCGATGGCGGACTGTGCTTCGTTGGCTACAAAAGAGAAAATAGTCGCAATTTTTAGCGGGTTACCACGACCTTCCTGCTGCTTTTGCAGCTCCTGATAATAGGCTTTGGCGGCATCAACACTGGACACCGCAAACATGGCATTGAAACCTTTTCCTGACTGTCGGTGTGTTTTTTGATCAAAATGCTCCAAGATATAACTTGAAATCTCAGAAATCCGTGTTGGATGCAGAAGAGCTTTCTTAGTTTCAGCAGCATTCAGTTTATCTAAATCCTGCTCACTTTCGTAGTCCTTAAATTGAGGGCGGACATCATTATAATCCACCATAAATTTCAAAACTTTCTGATCCCGGATGGCATCTGTTATGACATAAGAATGAAGCTCATTTCCAAAAACTGAAGCCGTCGTCTCAGAGCCCAAGGCGTTTTCTACCTTAATCGGAGTTCCTGTAAAACCAAACTGGCAATATTTCTTAAACTTCTTTTTCAATCGTTTTTGAGCCTCACCAAATTGCGAGCGATGGCACTCATCAAAGATGAAGACCACTTGCTTGTCGTAAATCTCATGTTGCTGCTCACTACTCATAAAATTATTAAGTTTTTGGATAGTGGTCACAACAATCTTGTTATCATCTTTTTCGATATTTCGCCTGAGACCAGCTGTACTATTGGAACCATTGACTGAGTCTGGCGAGAAGCGCTGGTATTCCTTCATGGTTTGGTAATCCAAATCCTTTCGGTCAACAACGAAAAAGACCTTGTCAACCTCATCCATTTCCGTCGCAAGCCTTGCCGCCTTGAAGCTGGTCAAGGTCTTACCAGACCCTGTCGTATGCCAGATATAGCCTCCTGTATGAGGGCCACTCTTGATTTTGGAGGCAATGGCAGAACGGATTTTCCAGATAATCCGCTCCGTTGCCGCAATCTGATAGGGGCGCATGATGAGCAGCGTATTGCTGGTGTCAAAGACCGAATAATAGATTAAAACATTGAGCAGGGTGGTTTTGCTGAGAAAAGTCGCTGTAAAGTCCTTCAAATCCTTAATTGGGTCGTTGTTTTTCAAGGCCCAATTCATAGTAAACTCAAAAGAGTTCTTATCCCGCTTGGTGGTATTGGCAAAATAGCGACTGTCTGTCCCATTTGAAATGACAAAGAGCTGAAGGTACTTAAACAGGGAATTTTCTTCGTTGAAACTTTCCTTGCTGTAACGATGCACCTGGTTAAAGGCCTCACGGATAGCTACGCCTCGTTTTTTCAATTCAATCTGTACCAAGGGCAGACCATTGACCAAGATAGTCACATCATAGCGATTGGCGCTAGTCCCTATTTGATTCATCTGATTGATGACTTGCACCTTATTTCGGCTAATATTCCTTTTATCCCAAAGATAGATATTTTGAATATGCCCATCATCAAAGATGAAGTCATAAACATAGTCATCATGCAGCTTTCGCGTCCGATCAATCAGACTTTCACTGGCTTTATTCAAATATTCGTCTAAAAACCGCTGCCACTCCGCATCTGTAAATACCACACGATTAAGGGTTTCCATCTGCTCACGGAGATTACCAAAAAGTGCATCAGGAGTAGTGATATAATTCAGATATTCATACCCCTGTTGCTGTAAATCACTAATCAGTTCTCTCTCCAACTCGGCCTCCGTCTGATAGTGACTAGGCTGCTCCTTTTTAGTGTACTTTTCAAGGACGATAAAATTATTCGATTCGATAATCGGGGCTGTTTGAGTGAATTCGGACATAGTTACTCCTTATAATAAAATTACTCTCAAGCTTAAATTTTTAAATCATCCAGATTTAAAGTTATATTTGGAAATAAACCACCCAAATACATTCTTGAAATGAGTTAAATCCTCTTCTGGAATTTCTGAATTTTCTTCCATCGAATGCTTATTGTGACTAAATAAATTTAATTTTCTACAATAAATATCAATATCTCTTTGAGTTAAGCCCTCATCCTCATCTGGGACCAGTAAATCTTCCCAATTTCCATACCCCAAAAATGTAGAGGTTTTTTCAAATAAGGTTCTCAACAAATTGAAATGGTATTTTTTTATGCTATTATTTTGAACAGCTTGTTGAATGACTTCGATTATTTCTATATGATATGAAAACGGAGAGTCATTCGTATCTTTCAAAATATAACTGTCCAAACCATTATGAAAATCGACAACATGCTCTAGGATACTTGGACAATAACTATTGTTTTTTTCTTTCTCCACCTCTCTATCACTATTCTTTTTCTTTAATTCATTAAATAACACGTTAAAAAACAAGGGGTGGTGTGTTGTTACGATAAACTTTATTCCTTGATCGTTTGGATTTTTACTATCTCTAGGTTTATAATTACTTTCTCTAATTAAGTTAGCAATATCAATTGCCACCTCAATTACTCTTTGCTCATCAAGAGAAGAAACCGGGTCATCAATAATGATATACTCAATTTTATCTAACTCACTAGAACCATCATTTATATCTGTAATTACTTGGTTAATAAAAGTATAAAATAAACTCCAAATAAAATTTGTCTCTTCCCCTTTTGAAAGTTTAATATTTTCTTCAGTTATCCTCTCATTATTTTCGACATTCTTTTTCGTATACGTTTTTCTAAAGGCGACGCTTTTTGAGCCGTCGAAAATAGGTTCTATAATATTTTGCAGAGATCTTCCTTCTTCTCCATCAGGAAGAATTCCTAGGTAGCTTTGAAAAGTATTAATGACATCATTATGCATTCCCTGTACATCAATAATATACTGTACAAACAATGATTCATTATTAATTATTAACTCCCGATTAGTATCACCTGATAAATCATTGTCCCAAGTAAACAAGTCCTCTGTAAAAGCATTGTAATAAAACAATTTCTTTTTCTTCATCAATTCTATGGTTTGCATATGACTAGACTGTTGCCTAGTAGATTCACTTGCTTGATTTTCATCGCCAAAAGATTTCGTAGCTAACAGTTCTTTTATTTCCAAAGATAGCCGTGTTTTCCCGCTACCATTAAACGCATAAATTAACTGCGTTTTAGTTTTTCTTTCAATTAACTTTGATGCTACTTCAGATAACGTTTCAAATGAGTTTGATGTCATAACTTTAGTTCTCCAAATTTTATCTAAACTTTAACAATCTATCCCTGAAATACTTATACTGCTTCTGCCGCAGTTCAATTTCTTTTGGCAAGCCTTCTGCAATAGAGCTGATAAGGCTGTCAAAAGTATCAAGGATGGAGACGATACGGGATTGGACTTGCTGCGATGGTAGAATGATAATCAAATTTTCGACACTCATTTTCGATAATCTGGGAACACTTGCTTTTCTTACTTGACCTTTCAACCTATCTTGGTTATTTAGTAGCGTATGATAAATAAACCTCTGTTTAATGACATCCGTCTCAATCGTCCACACATCATCCGCTTTCCAAAAATTCTGGTTACTATACCCAATTTCTCCCGCGGCACCAGCACTAATAATAAATGTGCTATCTCCTAATGTGTTCCAGTCTTTATAATAACCTAATGCAGTCAGACTATTTTGATAGACAGGATAACCTCCCATATCAGACAAGTCCTTCCGGACTAAACGTTTTCCACGCACAACATCTGACACCACTCCCAACTGTACCCGTATGGGGCCAAAGACCCAGTTCAAGAGCCTAATCAGGTCTTGTCTGTACTGTACTGTACTGTCAGTATACACGCCTTCGGCGGTGAAGGTCAAGAGTTTATCTCGAAAATACTCGTACTGTTTTTGACGCAGTTCAATCTCCTTGGGCAGTCCAAGCTTTAGGTCGTTGCAGACCGTATCGAAGTTATCCAGAACTTGGACGATACGCTCTTGAATGTGAAGAGGTGGAACGGGGATTTTGAAATCTCTAATCATCTTCAAATTAAGCCCACCCCTAGTTCCCTCTCCGGAAGAAATTTCACGAAATTTAGTATATTGGCCTTTGAGATAGTAATATAAATAATGACTATTAATACTTTCATCAGACACAATAGAGCACAGGGATTGATTTGTACAGAGTTCTATTTTGGTTATTGCGACTGTCCCCCGAATTTTGCCTTGTCCTGCCAATGCAATCACAACCGTGTCCTTCGGAACCATTTTTGTACTACAACTATCATACCCCAATTGCGTGATTTTTTTATCCGTATTATATACAAAACCTTTATTTACTTCCCCTGAACTCATCCAAGGAATTGTACCATTTTCCCAGTATCCCAAATTAGAAGTTTTAGGAGTGGCACCCGCTAAACAATCCGCCACCTCCCCCAGCGTCTTCCACTCGACCTGATAAACCTCGTCCTCAAAGGATAGGAGTTTATCCCGATAATAAGAGTATTGCTTCTGGCGGTCGGTCAATTCTGCGGTCAATTCTGCGGTCAATTCTGTAACATATTCCGTGAATTTGTCAAGTATTTGTGCGATTTTTCGTTGAATTTCTAGGGGTGGGATGGGGATTAAAAACGATTTAAGCGTTGAGAGTACGATATAGGACATTGCTGCTTTCTTGGTATTTCGCTCTAGATACTGTTTCAACTGATATTTAACAAAATGAAATAAATATCTAACGCTAATATCAGTAGTAAAATTAGTCAACACATAAGTCCTTTGGTAGGCTTCAAATTTCCCGGAATAATACTTTACATCCCCTACATTTGCGTTCCCTGCTATCAAAAGTGCTTCAGCATCCCACCTAAAGGAGTTAATCCGACTAATATCTCTAGCTGTTGTAAAAAAAGGATACATACCATTTTCTACAGCAGCATTGGCGTTCAACTTACCAGTCTCAATTTCACAAACCTCCCCCAACTCTTTCCAAACTACTCCATTGGGGCAGAGGTCGGCTATCATTTCTTCTATTTTTGTCATTCTTTACAACTCCTCTGTCTTATAGAGACTATAACCCTCATAGTAGTAGGAATGGTCGATTCCTTTCAGGTAAATGGTGCGGTCGTTGACTTTACTTGTCAGAGCTTGCTTGATAACATGTTTTATCTCGATGTCTCGGATAGGGCTGCGCTCCATGGCTAGGAGGTAGTCTTCCTTATCCACCTTTGACCAATCAACAACCTGACCAATCTCCGCTTTCAGGAGGTGGGCCAGCCACAAGCACATGCTTCGGCCATTGCCCTCCCGAAAAGGGTGGGCCATATTCATTTCCACATATTTCTCGAAAATCTCATCTACTGTTGACTGAGGCATCTTGTCAATCGTTTCAAGAGAATGAGACAGATGCATGACTGGAGCGAAGCGAAAATTGCCTTTGGTCATATTGACATCACGGACCTGACCTGCAAAAGAATAGATATACTGAAACAAAGTCTTATGAATAAAGGCCAAGGTTTCAAAACAACCCGCTTTTTTGGTATCCAGCAAGTCTTGCTCAAATAATGCCTTGGCCCGCTCCTTGCTGATTTTTTCCTCAGCCCTTGCCAATTCCAGAGAATCCGTGATTCCAAGTTTATTGTCCAAAACCATCAGCTCAGCTCCTCCACAATCTTATCAATCTCTACACGCAAAACATCAATCTTTTTTACCCTTTCAGCAATGTCTTTATTTAACTGAACAATATCAATCTTCTCTCGGGTATCTTCTTTTTCCACATAGGTCGACACCGACAGATTGTAGTCATTCTCGACAATCTTCTCGTGGGGAACAAGTGACACAAAGTGCGCTTTTTCTTCTCCCTTTGCAAATCCATCTAAAATGTTCTGGATATGCTTCTCTGTCAGTACGTTATTGTTGGTTTCTTTTTTAAATTCCCGACCAGCATCAATAAAAAGGGTATCAGTCGTGGTCTTATTTTTAGCTAACACGAGAATACAGGTGGCAATAGAGGTCCCAAAAAAGAGATTGTCCGGCAGCTGGATAACGGCCTCAACAAAGTTACCGTCAACCAGATATTTGCGAATTTTTTGTTCCGCACCACCACGGTAAAAAATACCTGGGAAAGTAACGATAGCAGCCCTGCCTTTTGACGACAGATATGATAAACTGTGCATGATAAAAGCAAAGTCAGCCTTGGACTTAGGTGCCAAAATCCCCGCAGGCGCAAAGCGATCATCATTGATTAAGGTCGGATCGTCACTGCCAATCCACTTGATGGAATAAGGCGGATTTGAGACGATGGCATCGAATGGCTTGTCATTTCCATGTTTTGGATCTAACAAGGTATTGCCACGCTCAATGCTAAATTTATCGTAGTTGATATTGTGGAGGAACATGTTCATGCGAGCGAGATTATAGGTGGTCATGTTGATTTCCTGACCATAAAAACCATCTTCAATAATATGCTCGGAAAACTGTTTCTTGGCCTGAAGCAGGAGAGAACCTGAACCACACGCAGGATCATAAATTTTATTAATCTTATTGTTCTCATCTTTTCCCAGCATCACAATCTTGGCCAAGAGTCTGGAGACGTTTTGCGGTGTGAAAAACTCACCACCTGATTTCCCTGCATTAGACGCATAATTAGAAATCAAGTATTCATAGGCATCCCCAAATAAATCAATATGATTATCTTCAAAATCACCAAAGTCCAAGTCTGCGATACCTTCTAAAATATCTGCCAGACGTTGGTTCCTTTCCATCACTGTATTCCCAAGTCGATTACTCCGAGTATCCACATCATCAAAGAGACCTTTAATGTCATGTTCACTGTCATAACCGACAGCACTGGACTCAATTGCGTCAAAAATTCCCCTCAAATCTGTATTCAATTTATCATTATTTCTAGCATTTCTGACAACATTTGAAAAGAGCTGGTCTGGATAAATGAAGTACCCTTTTGTTTTAATAGCATCGTCCTTAATGTCATCAGTGATCAATTCTACAGGAACATCTTCATAATTGATGTCTGGGTCACCACCCTCAATGTAGTTTTTAAAATTTTCGCTGATAAAGCGATAAAATAAAATCCCTAATATATACTGCTTAAAGTCCCATCCATCTACCGCACCACGTACATCATCAGCAATCGCCCATATTTTCCGATGGAGCTCCTGTCTTTGTACTTGTTCTGACATGATCCTACCTCATTTTTAATCTTTTTGTACTATTTTATCACGTTCTTAAGCGTATAGGACACACCATCTATCAACTACTACGCTAATAGCTTTCTTCTCTCAGAAATTTTCTTCATTTACTGTAATTCTTTACACATCATTACTTGTGAAATTATAAAAGGCGGATTATAATGAAACCCGAATTATTCATACCCTGAATATCTTTGCGTAACTATCAAAAAAATCATCAGAAACAAGCAATAAACAATTGCAGTTCTGATGATTTTTATGAACGATCAAGCTTTTCTATAAATAAATATGGATCTGCTACCTTAGCACCCTAAAAAAGGGTAGACTCCACCCTTGGTGCGACTCTCGATTTTTAAAAATGTATTCTATTTGATTCGGTATCCTAATTTCCTAACAAAGGGGGACTGGTATCCCTTACTGCATAGAGAACGGGGAGTGAGAAATCTAGTCTGGAAATTCGCTCAAAGAGAGCCTGAAACTCATCCTTCAGAGAATAGAGATTAGACAGTTTTAGAATTTGTTTTCTAGCACTTTTGACGCATTTTCCAGCTATATTCACAAACAGTTTCCGAAAACGTTTCATCGTCAAATTCTTCACAGACCCACTAGCTAGATGCTTCATAAATAAGGAAAGATTATAGGCCAAGCAAGAAATCATCATACGAACTTCATTCTTGATTAGAGTTGAACTATCTGTCTTATCTCCAAAAAATCCAGACTTCATCTCTTTTATGAAATTTTCAGACTGTCCTCGTTTTCGGTAAAGTTGAAAACATTCTTCGCTAGCACCACCAGCTATATTGGTCACAAGAGAAGTAACTTCATAGAAGAGTTCCCCATCCTTTCTTTCTGAAAATTGGCAGACACGGCGGGCGTGATCCCAAGAATTTGCTTGATAAACAGTCTCGGAATAGGAAGAATGAGGTAAAATGGTCATATCCTCATTTTCAGAACCAGGTAAACTTAAATCCCCTAAACGACTAAGAATAGAGTTTCTTTTAAGCTTGATGAGATAGTTCTCTCCACTCTCTT